>JAYTIW010000001.1:0-6160 GCA_043731575.1 Minisyncoccota bacterium
ATCTAAAGAGGGTGGTTTCGGTAACAGTTTTAATTATCTATAACGACCTATAACCTACAACCTGTATTCATGGTATTATAGACCCATGTGGGAACTCAAAAGAAAAATAATCTATGCTCTTGTAGTCATTGTTACAGTTTCTGCAATTTTCGTACTTCTCTTTCGAGGTACTTTCTTTCCGGATCCAACATGTTTTGATGGAAAGAAAAATGGTTTTGAAGTAAATGTAGACTGTGGGGGAACGTGTGACCTTGTCTGTAAAGAAGATGTTAGTCCGCTTTCTATTGTGTGGGCTAAAGCAGTCAAAGCAAATAAAACTTCATATGATCTTGTAGCGCTTGTTGCAAACACAAATATCGACAACGCTTCCCATAATATTGACTACACATTTAATCTGTATGACGAAACAGGAGTCAGTATGAAAACCTTCTCGGGCTCTACTGTAGCGCCTCTTGATGGAAAGTTCCCTCTTATTATTCAAAATATTCCACTAACAAAAGCCCCAACGAATGTTATTGCTACGCTAACGGATGGTCTTCACTATAAAGTGCTTGAAAGCCCATCTTCCCCAACAATTAAAATTCTAAGTAGAAGATATGAAGCAGGGTCAATCCCACGAGTGTATGCTACTGTTGCTAACACAAAACGTATAGATATATTTAACCTCCCTGTGCGAGTCCTTCTTTTTGACGCTAATGATAATGTCTATGCGGTAGGCCAGACAGTTATTGAGTCGCTCCCAAAGGAAGGGGTACAAGAAATAATTATTACCTGGGACGAACCATTGCAATCTTCTCCTACAAGAATAGGGGTTTACCCAATATTTAATCCATTTGTGGTGAAACAAAATTAAGTATGCTTATACGTTTCTTTGGATTTTTAAAGACATTAGATATTACACTTGTGAGTGCAATGATTGCAATAGCGCTATCTGGGCTTTTTACAATGAGTTCATTCCAAGGGAATGATAGTTATTTCTGGAAACAAAGTACATGGATAGCACTGTCTTTTTCCGCATTCTTTATTGCATCTTTATTTGAATACAGATTCCTTAAGCAAACGCGAGTGGTCGTAGGTATTTACGGAGTACTTCTCTCTACTCTCTCATTACTTTTTGTTCTTGGTCATGTTTCTAAAGGTGCAGAAAGTTGGTTTCGTTTAGGTGGAATAGCTTTTCAGCCAAGTGATTTGATGAAATTAGTGCTTATTATTGTACTAGCGAAGTACTTTTCACGTAGACATATTGAGATTGCTAATATTCGTCACATTATTGTTTCGGCAGTGTATGCACTTATTCCATTTATTCTCGTTGTACTTCAACCAGACTTTGGCTCAGCTATGGTATTGTTTTTTATTTGGTTTGGTCTTGTCTTCGTATCAGGGATATCCATCAAGCATCTACTTGCAGTATTCACTATTGGGGCGCTTATGTTTACCTTGGCTTGGAATTTTGCCTTCAAGCCCTATCAAAAAGCTCGCATCGTTAATTTCATTAATCCACTCCAAGACCTGCGTGGATCAGGATATAACGCTTACCAATCAACGATAGCGGTTGGATCTGGTGGATTACTTGGGAAAGGTGTAGGGTTCGGTACTCAGTCACGACTTAATTTTTTACCTGAATACAAGACAGACTTTATCTTCGCGGCATTTGCTGAAGAGTGGGGTTTTGTCGGATCAGTACTCCTTCTTACTTTCTTCTTTATTATTTTTTACAAACTCGCATCATTTGCCCTCATCGCAGATTCAACGTTTGAAGCATTGTTTACCTACGGGGTTCTTATATGGATTGTAACTCACGTTGTTATTAATATAGGCATGAATATCGGCATCATGCCAGTGACCGGTATTCCACTTCCTTTTATGAGTTACGGGGGGTCGCACTTACTCGCTGAGTGTTTAGCACTTGGGATGTGTGTGGGAATGAGGAGATATGCACGTAGTGGGCATAAGTACCAATTGAAGAATGAATTTCTTGGTTTAGAGTAAATCACCCCATCTACTGTGTTAAGGAAAGTTTTTATTCCCGCGAAGTACTACTTGTACATCTTGGTCATAAAAACTTTCTTTGCCTTGTACCTAGGGTAATTTCTTCTAAACCAATACAAGCTCGGTCTCATATTGTTATGTTAAAATTCCTTATAAAATAAGCTTTTTAATACAAAACTATTTACTTTTTTGTAAAATAATGGGTACAAAATGGCTGGTATCTTAGTGAAAGAGGAGTATACTTATCCTATAAGGCTAGTGGCTAAGATTTGACTATACTACACGTAACTATGACTGAAGATCAATTTTATAAAGAAGCTTTTGATAGAAATAGAGGCCTTGTACCAGAAAAAATACAAGAGAAGCTTCGAAAGACAAGAGTTGCTATTCCAGGTGCTGGGGGTGTTGGAGGGGTGCATGCTACTACACTTGCTCGACTTGGTGTTGGTAACTTTCATATTGCAGATTTTGATACATTTGGTCTAGCTAACTTTAACAGACAAGCAGGAGCGATGATGTCTACTGTTGATAAAGAAAAGGAAGTTGTGATGGAAAATATTATTCACGATATTAATCCGTATGCTGAAGTGATACGATTCGGAGAAATAAAAGAGGAAAATATAGATCAATTCTTAGAAGGGGTGGATATTGTTGTCGATGGGATGGATTTTTTCCAGATAGATGTGAGGCGTTTAATTTTTAAAGCTGCCTACAAGAAAGGGATACCAGTCATTACAGCTGCTCCTCTTGGATTTGGTTCAGCTGTGCATATTTTCGATAAACATAGCATGAAGTTCGACGACTATTTTGCAATTAGTGATTCTATGTCATACAAAGAGAAAATAATATCCTTCGGCATAGGGATAACACCAAGCCTTCTTCAAACAGCATATATGCCACCAGCAACTCTTAAGTTAGAAGAAAAACGTGCCGCGTCATCTGTTGTCGGTACGCTTGCATGTGCCAACTTCGCAGCTACTGAAGTGTATAAGATTGTAAGCGGGCTTCCCTACGAGGCAAGTCCAGTATCGTTTCAATATGATCCATACCTTAAGAAGATAAAGCGCATAAACCTTTGGTGGGGGAATCGTCATCCAATACAACGCTTCAAGAAGTGGTATTTTTCTAAAAAAGTACAATAATTTTAAAAATAGTATGAAGAGAAAGATGTTTAATTTTGGGTATACCCTCGTGCAGTTGTGTAGTATTCCTTTTCAGATTTTTATCATCAGATATTTTTATATTAATGTACGTAGGCCAAAGAATTTTAGTCTTCCTCATGGTGTACTCTTCATCTCTAATCATCAAAGTAGAGCAGATCCTTTCCTTATAACATATTGTGTTGGGTTCAAAAATCTCCCCAAGATTCTTCCTGTTCGTTTTCCAATAACGACTAAGTACATGTCTCGTCCACTTATTAAGCATTTTCTTAGTAGTTTGGGTGGGTATGATATTGGAGCAAGTCCTATCGAACGCATGAAAAAGCTTCTCTACACACGAGATATACTGCGCCGGAAAGGTTCAGTGCTTTTGTTCCCCGAGGGAAGAATAAATAAAACAGGATATATCGATTGCACACAGTTTAAAGATGGAGTTAATGTTTTATTTTATGAGAACACTCCTGTTGTTTTTGTTCGCTTAACTGGATTTTTAGGTTTTTCATGGAGAACTCCATCGGGCGCAGGGAAACGCACGCTTGAGTATAGTGAGGTAATAACAGAAGGAACTTCTGAAGAAAAGTTACTAAGGATGCAGGAGTTTTATGCGTAGATCTTCATGAGAACAATTATTGCTAATTTTTCACACATTGATTCATTAGTTTTTCATAAAGAAAAAACGTTGTATGGCCAACTGCAAATGATATCATGTCTTGTGGATGACTTTAAATCTGTAGCTATTTCTGATGGCAAGAATTTTCAAGTTTCCTACAGAGTCATTAAGGACTTGAAAGGGAAGCCCTGGGCTCATCGTATCAATGACCAAGCCGGCCTCCCTCCTCTTTCTGTAACAACTTCACATTCTTACCCGTATATTTATTCTGCGGCGACCACTAGCACTATATTGATAGGATGTGATGTTGAGAGGGTACAATATTTTGAAGACTTTTTTATCAGTTCACTCTTGCATGAAAATGAGAGGTCTTTTGTAAAAAAGAAAAGAGGGCATTCTCGCAATCACGTAGCCACTATCATTTGGGCAGTTAAGGAATCAATTTTGAAGGCTTTGGGAACAGGTTTACGTATTCATCCAAAAAGGTTAGATGTTAGCTCAATTTTAAGAGGAAAAGAAAATGGTGATTACAGTATATTTTTGGATACAAAAAAGATATCGTGCCGTGTTATTACCCTTACACATAAGGATGGTTTTATTTTTTGTTGTGTTGAAGTACCTGTAAAGTATTTGGCGGGAAGTTACTCGTAAGTGGTATTTTATTTTAAAAAAGAGTATTATTATAGGATGAACTCAGAAGACTATATTATTAGTATAATTGCAGATATTGTCAATGTAGATAAAAAAGAAATTACTACAGAGACAAAACTTACAGATGTGGCGCATGATTCAATTAAGCTTTTTGAATTATTTATTAAGTTAGAGAATGAATTACAAGGAACACTTACGTATGAAGAAGTCGCACACATCGAATCAGTTGGAGATGTCATACGTTTCGTGGAAGCCCACTCCTTAGAAAGGGTACCTCGCAAATAAGTATGTTGTCTAATGTTACATCTCGCCTGCTTGTGTCAATTTCTGAAAAGGAAAAAGCCAGCGCCATTGTCAACAAAAAGTACCGAGAAGAAGGGTATGTACGTGGTGAGCAAGATACGATAAGTAAAATAGCTTCGTATATAGTTGAAGAAAATTCGGTAGTTTTTGGGGCGTTTGTAGGTAATGAAATCTTTGGAACACTCGCTTTTGTTTTTGACGAGGAAAGAGGTCTCCCTATGGAAGCTATATACAAGGAAGAAGTAAACATACTTCGCGGAAAGGGTTTTAAGGTCGGAGAAGTTGTTCAGTTTGCTGTTGACCAAGATATTGCAAAAAAGCACTTGTCTTCTGTTGAGGTGCAACTTGCTGCTGTGCCACTCTTTGGGAGATTACTTTCATATGCTAAAAAGAAAAATTTTGACTACCTATGTATTTCGGTAAATCCGAAGCATGTATCTTTTTATTCCTTAATTGGTTTTGAGAAAATTGGAGAACTTAAGCATTATGCATCGGTTGGTGCTCCTGCGGTGGCGATGTCTTTTTCTTTGAAGGAGATAGATAATGCTGATTTTGGAAAAAATGCTGTTACAAAAATGATTAAGTACTTCTTCTCCTTATATGAGGGGTTAGATTAATTTCTATGTCACTAGTATTCTATTTTCTAGCTATCATTACACTTGAATTCACCTTATGGATAGGGTATTGTTGCCTACGAAGTAGAGCTTTAAGTAAAAAAACAAAGAATTTTGTATGTGAGGATAAGGTCTATCAGAAGAGAGTTCTCATGATTGGTGATAGTGTTATTCGAGGGGTTGGAACTTCTCATGGAGGAAACTCTCTGCCAGCACTTATCACCAAGCACTCACCAGCCATTCATGTTACAGTGTGTGCTCAAGATGGAGCAAGGTGCCGTGAAGTGTTGCAAGTGTGTAGAGAGAAACGTTTTAAAAAATTTCATCAAGTTATTCTCTTTTGTGGGGGAATGGATATTATTTATTTTTCAAGAACTGACGAAATTAAAAGAAATTTAGCGGAACTATTTTCGCACGCAAAGTCTATTTCCCCTAACGTTGTCTACGTTTCTCCTGCTGATGTTGGGAGCGCTCCTGTATTTCCATTTCCAATTTCATATATATATACGTATCGATCTAGAAAATTTTTAGATATTTCACGGGAGTGTGCAAAAACGTATGGGGTAACATTTGTTGATTACTTTAGTATAAGAAATACCCATTACGCAGAGGATAAAAGTCATCCAAATGACAACGGCTACAGAAATCTATTTAATTTGTTTAAGCATCATATTGTAGAATAATTCTCTCAAAGAGATCTGTCTTTTGGTGAATCTATTAACTTTGAGCTGTATTTCTAGAACCCACCTCAAATTAAACACCGAAAGATAAGGGAAGATTTTTAAGGAAAAGTTTTATTTATGGCAAAGCCATGAATCTACTGATTCAGGAGG
>JAYTIW010000002.1:0-15603 GCA_043731575.1 Minisyncoccota bacterium
ACTTTCCTCTTTTTTAGTAGCCCATCTTCTGATAAACACCCCATGATACACTACATACCTATGAACACTCCCTCTAAAGTAACACTCAACACGAAACAACAAGAAGCTGTGCTCCACACCGAAGGCCCTCTTCTTATTATCGCAGGTGCTGGGGCAGGGAAAACAAAAACACTCACCGAACGCATTGTTACTATTATTAAAAAAGGCACCGATCCACGAAATATTTTAGCGGTAACCTTCACCAACAAAGCAGCCAAAGAAATGCGTGAGAGAATTGTTGGTCGCCTTGAAGAAGAACATATTATCGAGAAGGAAAATCCATACCACCCAACTCCACTCATTAAAACATTTCATTCACTTGGTCTTTTAATGCTCTCTGAACAAGCACAAACCCTCGGTCTTCTTCGTCATCCAACTATCTTAGACTCCGCTGATTCACTCTCTATCATTAAGCGTGCAGTAGAACAACTATCTCTTGATCCAAAAATTAATGACCCTTCAAAAATCCGCTCAATCATTAGTCGAGAAAAAAGTGATTTCGTAAGTCAAAGCAACTACCTTAAAAAGGTAGCAACTGCTCAAATGGATATTGTTGCTTCGGTGTGGAGAATATACGAAGAAGAACTTAAGCGTCAAAAAGCAGTCGATTTCGATGACCTTATTGTAAAGACAGTTCACATGCTAGAAGACCATCAAAATATTCGAGCATTCTACCAGAAGCGTTTTACGTATGTGCATGTCGACGAATACCAAGATACCAACGGTGCTCAATATGCTTTCATTAAACTTCTTGTTGACCCAGTTAAAAATAATATTTGCGTTGTAGGTGACACTGACCAGAATATTTACAGCTGGCGCGGAGCAAATATTAGAAATATTCTTAACTTTGAAAAAGATTTTGAAGGTGCTAAGACTGTGTTACTTGAAGAAAACTATCGCTCAACCGGCAACATTCTTCTACTTGCCAACAACGCAATCAAGAAAAATACTATTCGTACCGAAAAAAATCTTTTTACATCACAAGGGCAAGGAGATAAAGTGGAAGTCACTCCATGTTGGGACGAAGGGGCTGAAGCTGAACAGATCGCACGAAAATGTAAGTCTCTTATACAAGAAGGTCAAGACCCAACTAAAGTTGCAGTACTTTACCGAGCCAACTTCCAGTCTCGAATTTTAGAAGAAGGATTCTTAAAAGAGAATGTTATCTACAACCTTCTTGGTACCAAGTTCTTTGAACGAAAAGAAATTAAAGATGTGCTTAGTTACCTCCGTGCCGCAGAGAACAGATCTTCCCAACCAGACTTACGAAGAGTTTTTGACACACCTAAACGTGGAATAGGGAAAGTAACTATTGCGAAGATTTTTGCAGGAGAGGAGCTTCCAATAAAAGCTGCGCAAAAAATAGGTGAGGTGTACGAATTTTTAGATAAGATTATGTTTACGCTAGAAACAGAACCACTTTCTCACGTCATCCACATGATCATTGTAGATGGTGGTATGGAAAAAGAAATGCTTGAAGGCTCTTCTGAAGACAGGGAGCGACTCGAAAACGCTCGTGAGCTTGTATCGCTCACGGTGAAGTATGATGCCATATCTGGACTCGACGCGCTCACAGTATTCTTAGAAGAAACATCCCTTCAGTCAGATCAAGACAATGACACCAAAGAAAAGAAAGGGGTCAGGTTAATGACAATACACGCAAGTAAAGGTCTTGAGTTTGATCACGTGTTCGTTGTTGGTCTTGAGCAAGATCTCTTCCCACACAAAAATATTGGCAATCGTAAGAGAAGTAAAGAAGAGGAAGAAGAGGAACGCAGACTGTTCTATGTAGCAGTTACTCGCGCCCGCCAGCACCTTTACCTAAGCTACGCCGAACTTCGTACAATATTTGGCCAGAAGCAAATCAATGCCCCGAGTGAGTTTTTACAAGATTTAGACGACGATATCGGACTTCATAATGACTTATATTATAAAGAAAGTGGTGGTGGAGTGGTGTATATCTAGTTAGGAAGTTAGGTCGTTCTTCGTTAGGAGGGGTATACTTAATCAATATCAATATGAGTAGTTACAAAGATTTAGATGTTTGGAAAAAGTCATTTGATCTTTGTTTTGACATCTACCAAATAACTAAAGCATTTCCAAAAGAAGAAACACACGGTCTTACGTCTCAAATACGGCGAGCGAGTCTCTCAATTCCTTAAAACATATCTGAAGGAAGTAAAAGAGGTAAAAAAGAGTTTTTACACTTCCTAAAAATAGCGTATGGGTCTGGTGCTGAAGTAGAAACACAACTACCTCTTGCTCACAGGTTAGAATATGTATCTCTTCTTGATTTTCAAAAAATTTCAGGTAGTGTAGAAGATATTATGCGAATGCTTAGCGCTTTTATTAAAAAACTTCAAGAAACCTCCTAACGAAGAACGACCTAACTTCCTAACTACAACAATGCTTCCCAAAAAATCCCTTGGACAGAACTTCCTCACCTCCATTCCTGCACGAATTGCAATTGTGAAAGCAGGGGATTTGTCGTCATCTGATACAGTTCTTGAAATCGGACCAGGGAAAGGGTTCCTCACAAAAGGGTTACTTGAATCCGGTGCGAAAGTGATAGCTCTAGAAAAAGACCGCGAGCTTATTCCAATACTTTCTGAAACTTTCGCTTCTGAAGTCGCATCAAAGCAGTTGACCATTATCGAAGGGGATGCTTTAGAATTCGATCCAAAAAGCTACGGTCTACTGTCTAACGGCTACAGTCTGATTGCAAACATCCCCTACTACATCACTGGGGCTATTCTATCGCGTTATCTCTCGCACTCTCATCAACCGAGTACAATGGTCGTCCTTGTACAAAAAGAAGTTGCAGAACGAGTGTGCGCTCGTGATGGCAAGGAATCCCTTCTCTCACTTTCGGTGAAGTGTTACGGAGATCCGAAGCTTGTCTATAGAGTATCTCGTGGGAGTTTCTTCCCGATACCATCTGTTGATTCGGGAGTTCTTCAAATTAAAAACATCACCCGCACCAACTTCAAAAATCAGTACCATGAAGCACTGTTCTTCAAACTTATTCACGCGGGTTTCGCCCACAAACGAAAATTCGCAATTTCAAATATTAAAAACATCTTTAAAGATAAAGACATCCCTGCACTTTTTAAGGAAGTTGAGCTCTCAGAAAAAGTGAGGGCTGAGGATGTTCCTTTAAATGTCTGGCTTATTCTTTCTTTGCGAATGGCTGAGAAAAAATAAGCGCTGAAGCATATTCATAGTCGTGAGTACTTTCCCGATTTTTTAGACCGTACTCGGTCTGTTAAAATCGCAATCCTGTAAGGACTCCTTGAAATGCACTGCAGAAATTATAGTCGTTCGATTACGAACTCTTTAATTTCTTGGAGGATGGTACACTTTCCACATGGCTGAAACTCTCCTTATTGCTAGCTACACACTCGTAACAGTAGGACTTCTTTATTTTTTTCTTCGTACATCGCTTACGAACAATTGGAGTACAAAAAAACAACTACAGTGGTGGGTTCTTTTTGGTTTTATTTTTAACCTCTACAGCTTCTCTTGGATCTATGCAATATATCCAGTCTCATGGATGAAAGCAGGGGTTATACAGCTCGTTGGAATTTTTGGTATTCACATACTTGTCGCTGTAACTTCTGGTGTATGCTTTTCTGTTGTCAGATTTAGTTTTTACAAAAAAATAAATCTGCACTGTAAGCCTTTTATGTTTGCTACCTTACTTGTCCTCGCAGAAATACTTAGGTCATTTTTTATATCTCTTCTCTCATATAAAGAAGGGAGTACTCTTGATCTTCATTTTGTTATCGGCACGTTAGGGAGTGCACTTGCTCCTACTCCATTTATTGAGTATTCATATTTTGGTGGCACATTTATTCTTACATTTATTCTTGGATACATCACGTACTCCTTCGCTTCAAAAAAACACTCTCTCTTATATTGGAAACACGGACTAGCTATCTGCATTATACTTTTTGGTATTCATTTTTTTGTACCAGCGTATAGACCAGCGAAAGCACTTACTGTTGGTGTTATCACAACAGACTTCCACACAAGAACCCCAATTAACAAAGAAGACTTCGCATCCCAAAATAAACAATTAGATTCTTTGACAACATCTCTTGCTATGACGCACCCAAACATCATTCTCTACCCAGAGGACACACGATACCTTAATACTCTTAAAGCGGAGGACTCTTCTAGGCTTGCAACATTATTTCCTTCAACACTTTTTATTGACGGTGACACTCGTGTTTTTGATAACAAAAATTTTAATGTATCACTTTTTTATAACCCAACCAATGAAAGAGGTGCGGCTCGCGGAAAGAGTTTTTTACTTCCATTTGGTGAATATACTCCTCCACTATTTTCCACTATCTTTAGTTTTTTTATCGGCAAAGAGAAAATGGACTTCTATCTTAAGAATCATACCTATACTCAAGTAATATCTGGCAAAACAGTTATTTTTGAACAGATAAGAATAGGGACATTACTTTGTTCTGAGATCTTATCCTATAGAGTGATACAAGATTTGCGAAAAGAAAATCCATCCATTGTTTTCTTCCAATCAAAAATGAGCCTTTTCCATAATAGCTCGTGGGTCAATGCACATATGTATCTCCTGACAAAAGTTACAGCGGCTCAACTACGTCGTCCACTCGTTGGTAGCGTCAATAACGCCCCTTCATATATTGTGTCCCCATACGGAAAAATCCTAAAAACTATCCCCACAGGCTTTAGCACTTCAACATATACTTTTTATAAATAACTTTAAATTCCAAGACTCTTTGAAAGCACACTTTTGACTACTAAACTCAAAGTCGAAAGTTATCCTCTTTCATTTAATTCCCCCTCGGAATTATAGGATATACTTCTTAGATATGGAAAATCCTCAAATGACAACTAAAAGAGCCCTTCTTGTTGTAGGGTCTCTCCTTGTTCTTAGTCTCTTTGTTCCTGCTAAATGGTTTGGAGTGAGTACTGTTACAGAAAAACGACAAGGTTTAATTTTAAGAGATCCAAATGAGTTATCTCGTTTATCAAATGACAGTGACCGCAACAACAACCCGGACTGGAGAGACCTCTTAAACAAAACAACAAACACCTCAACAATAGAAGCTGCCGATAAAATAGTTGTCACAGATGAGGCAAAGAAGCGACTGGAAGACCCTAATAACCTCACTGTCTCTTTTTCAAAAAATCTCTATACCGCTTCAGCCTATGCACAAAAAAACGGCACTCTTTCTACAACACAACAAGAAGAGCTTATCTCATCTATCGTACAAGGGGAGAGTAGTAAGATTGTTATAAAAATCTACACTCTAGAAGACCTTACTCTCACAAAAACAGACACCGAAACAACACAAAGAGCGTACGGGAACACTCTTGGCACTATTTTTAAGGAAGCCCAAAAATATAAATTAGATGTTGCAGATGTTAGTAATATGCAAGCGTATCTCACCAACAAAGACCCTGCACCACTAGATTCTTTAGTGATTAAGAAAAACAATGCAGCACTAATTATCGACAAACTTCTTAAACTCTCCGTTCCTTATTCCGCTTCCCCGTACCACCTTCTTCTTGTAAATAGACTTTCTGCATATAAGACAGCTCTAGAAGGTCTCTCTACAGCAGATACCGATCCTATGCGAGCAACGATTGCCTTTAAAAATTATATACCATCATTTCAATTAGTCGCTTCATCTATGGCTTCGATACAAACATATTTTAAACTACAAGACATCATATTTTTAAGTAATGAGCCTGGCTATGTCCTCTTCGCAGGGTATACTAAATAACATCACACTATGAAAAAATATCTTTTTGTTTTTATCACCATCCTTCAACTAACACACTCACTAGAAGTACATGCTGGTGCTGCAGGGGGTGGAGCAACAGAATTTACTCAAACATTCAATTATGTTGAACTTGGTCTTATTGCTGGCACTGACCTCACAACATCAATTAGCACCACGCTTGATATGACCAAGAGCACAATTCTCGACCCTATCGCTAACGCTCTTATAACTTCAGCACTAAATAGTGCGAGTAACGATATTATGGCGTGGGTAAATGGAGGCTTTAGTGGTGGAGCACCTCTTATTATTGCAAATCCGCAAAGATTCATTCAAGGAAAAGGATTAGACGTGGTAAAAGGAGCACTTGGGAATATTCCAACCAATAGTGCTTTCGGAGACAGTATTTTTAATACCGTTCTTAGTGGTTACAAAGGGACCAACGACCTTCCTACCCAAATCAAATCTTTAAGTCAATCAAAGATCCCTGGAATCGTTCAAAATAGCATGTGTGAAGACAGCCAGCTTACAACCCTTGCAAAAGAAAGTGTCAATAACCCTAACAATATTCAAGAAGTCACCGCCAGAAAAAATGAACTCTATACTTATGCTTGCCAAGGAAATCCAAATGACCCTCAAGTTGCAGCTAGACTAAATGACCTTAGCGCTCAGAACCCGAACCTTGGAGGATGGGATAAGTGGTTGTATGTAACAGGAGGAGGTAACGCCTACACAAACGCTGCGAAAACTCAGGTTATTGTTGATAAACAAGTGGCAGCAGCACAAGAAAATACCAAAAACGAAATATTTAACGGTGCAGGGCCTATTAGTCAGAAAGAGTGTGTTAAGTACGCAGAGGTTACAGACCCTTACGAAAAACCTCAATGTCTTGAAGAACAAACCATCACTCCTGGAAAAACTGTTAATGCTTTACTCTCAAAAGCAAGTTCTGCTGGATTAGACAGACTCTCTACTATTATGGGCGCAGGATCTATCACTGGAATGCTTTCTAATCTAGCTATGTCAGCAATAACAAATGGCATCAACAAAGCTATTGGGGGTGGTTCTGGGGGGGTACGTGCTGTGAATACTTCCACCACCTTAACTGCGATTCGTCCAATAATCCAAGACTTAGCGAATGACCCAGCGCGAAAAAGAGAGCTCGTTAGCACCATGGAGAAGCAGTTTAGTTACTACGTAGCGTCACTTGATAAACTTGAAGCGACTGACCGAGCTTATTTATCAGACCTTTACGCATACGAAGCGAGGATACAACCTGGTAAGACGTGCTATGACAATTTGGTTCAAAGCAACATCGTAACAACTTCAAACCCTGGATTTGTTTTCTTTGCTGGCAGACAAAATACTATTAACACAACAAGAAACTCCCTTAACCAAGAGTTGAGTAAGATAAGCCAAGCACGACAACTTATTGCAGTGACAAGCTCTCGTTTAAGTGCTTCGAACTCCTCTACAGAAATTAGTACTATTTTTAATGATTACTCAACCACTGTTGATAATCAAAAACTTCCAGACATACAAGCTCAACCGACTCGTAATGGCGAATACACTCTTAATAAATCAAACATTAGTCGTGATACAGATGTGACGAACTACCAAAACGCCTGCACTCAACTACAGCAACAACAAACTCAGTACTACCAACCATAATATCCTCACAAAGAATAGACTCCATAAGGTTCCTCTTCTCAACCTTATGATACACTAGCAATATGAAACGACTTGGTGTTTTGGCTTTTATTGGAATAGTACTTGTTGGTTTAACTGGGGGATTTTTGTACCCAAAAATTGCTGACGCACAAGTCTTAGGCGAAGGTTCATCATATGACTACTACTATAATAAAGGTATTGCTCTTCTTGATGGTGTGATAAACTCTCTCAACCAAGTAAAAGATACCCAAAAAACCCTCCAGAACAACCCAAGACAAGCCGAAACTCTGGCACAAATGGAAGAAAAAATAGCCCTTGCTTCAGCTATGAGGGTTGGATACGTTCAGTCTTTTTCAAGTAACAAACAAAGTGGTACAACTCCTGTAAAAACTCAAATAGCTGCGATAGAAGCTGCGATGAGACAGTTCAATACTATAACCAGTAGTGCGAGCTATTTGTCGTCTGGCACCCTAAGAGAACCTTTAACTAACTCTGTTATGAAAGTATTTCTTGCTAACTTTAACGATCCTTTTATAGGTCTCTATGCAGAAGCAAAGAAAATAGACAACGGCAGTATTCAACAAGGGTCGATAGAGGCGACCACACTTGGCAACGCCACCCCTGTCGTTACCGCAGGACAGTCTGCGAGTACAATTGCCAAAACTGCTGATACAAGTAAATGTAGTCTTTTGCCTACTACTAACATCAGAGGTTGTCTAGATGAGGGATTTGCTTGGCTTATAAAAAATACCCTTCTCCAAATCGCGGGTTTCCTTCTTTGGGTAACTGCCAACATGTTTAGTTACGCCATTCAAATAGGAGTCCTTAACTTCTCTACATGGGCACCTGACTCTCTGTACCCGATATGGCTCATTGTTCGCCAAATAGTTTCACTCATTATTGTTTTTATAGGGCTGTATTTAGGATTTATGTATATCTTAGGTCGTGATGAAAAATTCCAGAAATATATTCCTTGGGTTATTATGTTCGCACTCTTTGTGAATTTCTCATATCCTTTAACAAGAACCATTATCGATATTTCTAATGTGGTGTCACTTAATATTTATGCTAGTACTGTGGGTGGAAATGCCTTACAAGCAGGTCTTTCATCGAATGACTCTGCAGGGGCTATAATCATGAACAGACTTGGACTTCAAGGACTCGTCGGAAGTGCAACCGGCGCCGAGAACAGCACGAGCGTTAGTATGCTAAATAGTCTTAATAGTACTCCAGCAGCACTACTTGCAGTTTGTTTTGTACTTTATGCTGCGTATATTTTCCTTCTTGTTACTGGTATCTTTCTTATGCGAACATTTGTTCTGGTGCTATTGACTGTCGCTTCTCCAATTCTTTTAGTAGACAGCGTGCTTCCTTTCTTAGGAGAAAGAGCTAAGATGCTACGAAAAGTTTTTTTTGAACAACTGATTGTAGCTCCTATATTTATGGTGATGCTCGCACTCACTTTAAAGTTTTTACAAATATTTTCTAGCACAGGTCCACTGAGTGCCACAGGGGCAGTAGGGGGTCTTGCTGGATCAGGAGGGGATATAACCATCAAAACATTTTTTAACCTTATTATGATGCTCGTCATGTTACATGTGATGATTAAGGTGACCAAAAGTACCGCAGGGGATGTTGGTAACTTCGCATCAAATGCCATGGGTAAAGTTGGTGGGTTCGGTCTTGGTTTAGCTGCCGGAGGGACAGGATTACTCGCCCGTCAAGGATTCGGTGCTATAGCCACAAAAGCACGTGACAGTAAGTGGGTACAAAATAACCAAGATTCGTTCCTAGGAAGAAGAGCATACAACCTTTCTAACTCAGTTGCTAATAGTACTTTTGATATTCGTAACACCGCGGTAGCCGGTAAGATGACGGGCCTTGGGATGGGGATGGGGATGGGTGCAAAGATGGGGTATGAGGGGGAAGCAAAAAAGAAAACAGAAGAAATAGCAGCGCGAGCAGCGCGAATAAAAACAAAATATGAACGTGATGTTATAAAAGACGGAAAAGTTATTGCTCGTAAAGGAGATATTGATAAAGAAGGTATTGAAGTTAAAGAACGATTCCAACAAAATCAAGGTGGGGCAGTATTTCTTACAAAGAAACAACAAGAAGAACTTGCTTCTTCCTTCCTTGACGAATCAAGTTCTAAGGATATGGAAGATTACAAGAAACTTAACACTAAAGAGGAGCGAGAGACTTTTAAGACATCGTTAAATGAACAGATGGGGGATCTTAAGAAGAATGGTGATACTACAAGTCCAAAAGCGCAAGCTTTAATGAGATCTATATACGATATCGAAAAGCAAGAAAAAGACACGAAGAAAGCTTTTGACTTACAACTTGAAAAAGAGATTGATAAATATAAAGCAACTTCTGATGCTAAAAAAAGTGACTACCTTGCTCGACTCGACAAAGATATGCGTGAAGCAGTGGTTAAAGCCACAACATTTGAGACTACAACGGTAACCACTCCAGAGATAATTACTCAACCAGAAGGAAGTAAGAAGGAATCTGCACTTGCCTCTGCAAGTAATCTACGTGGCCAAGTAGAGGCAGTTCTCGCAAATAAACCCCAAGGGGACTCAGTTCCAGTTGGTGGCTTAAAGATTGCTACTGATACCACTCAATCATTTAATGTACAGGAGCAAGTTACAACTATGAACTTCGCACAACAAGCTGCTGCTAAACGTGAAGCGGCACAAAAAGCTGCTGCGCAATCTGCACAAAGTGAAATGGCACAGAGTGCAAATGCTGTCACAAAACCTGACCCTGCTACACCTATTCCTTCGGCTACAACATCTGCACCAGCTACCCCAGCCGCTAACCAACCTTCTTTTTCTGCTACAGGAAATACTCCAACTAAAGAAACAGCTTAACTTATGAGCACACCATCATACATTGCGAATAACGTAGATGAACTTTTCGAACAAGCTTCTGTAGATATACAGAGTATTATTGAGAGTGGAGAAGTTGAGACGACTGTTGCAACACTCAGTACCACCTACAAAATCCCCACCGAATACCAAACTGCCCTTTCTAATATCATTTCTTTTATCCTCATAAAAGCAATTGAGTCTGACGACGTCGTACAAGCACTACAAGATCTCGTAAACGTGACACCAGACGTCGCTATTGCTATAGCAACAGACCTAGAACATGGGATATTAGAAAAAGCTCACATTTCACTTCTTAAGAAATCAGACAGTCCAATTACTACTCTTGAATTCCAAGGCGAAAAAAATAAAGATGAACTTCGTAAAGAATTATTAGACACAACAAAACGAGAATCTGCATTAACGAAGAGTCCTGTTTTAGAAAAACCTAAAAAACCTCTTACAATACTGAATCCTGGGTCGCGATCACAACTCCTTGAGCAACTAAATGTTCTTGGCACAATTCCAAATGATGAAGAGATCACGACACGACTATCACATATTCAAGCACAAATAATTGCACTAAAAAAACAAGAGGAAGATAACAGTCTTGACTCTAGAATTGCACTTAAAAGTTTTATGTTTGGAGAAAAAGGAAAAGCAACAGCTGATTCAACAATTAACAAAACAACATATAGTGTTCCTCCTACTAGATACACCGTTGACCCGTATAGGGAAATAGATCAAGTGTAAGGAAGACAACAGACAACAGACAACAGACAACAGACAACAGACAACAGACAACAGACAACAGAGGAATTGTAAGTTCTGAGGTTTGTATACAAGTGTTTTGTTTGTATAAGTATCGTATTAGTCTGATATCTGTTAGCAAAGCGGTCTGTTGTCTTTTTATTAAAAAAATGGACATGTTAGCTATGAGCTACCTACTCAAACCCAAAGGTTGTATACTACCCTTATGAAATTCCGCGTACCGCAATTTATCGACATGGAAGACAAAGTCTTTGGACCTTTTACTTTGAAACAATTTTGTTATATCGTTGGGGCTGGAGGGCTTTCGTTTATTATTTGGACATTAATTCCATATAAATTCATCGCTATATTGCTAATTGCTCCAGTTGCTGCACTGTTTCTTGCTCTTGCTTTTGTAAAATTTAACAATAGATCCTTTGGAGAAATCTTACAGAGTGCTTTTACATACTACACCAACGCGCGGATCTACACATGGAAACAACCGAACCTTGAAAAAAACGAAACATCTGTCGATAGAGTTGTTGCGGACACTCAAAAAGAAATTATTATTTCAAAAACAAACAGAGATAAGATTCACGACATTGCTCTTGGTCTTGATGTCTACGAACACGCCTCACAAAAAGAGGAGGATTAGCTTAATTACACCAAAACAAAAACAGTACTGTAGTCTTGGTGGGTATAAGATATATTAATTAATAATAAACAGCACACAACTCCACGAAGCTACGCCTTTTCTGTGCCTTGCATAGGCAGACGTGCCGAGCAGAGCAAAAATCCAGCAGGATTTTATGCGTGCACAGAAAAGGCGTAGCTTCGTGGCGTTTTATAATTAAAATCACATCAACCTGTTAAGAAAAAACTCTCTCTGCATATTTGTCGTGTATACTACGTACCATATGGCTAAAGGTTCAGCAACTCAAGATTTTGTTCCTATTGAACGAGTACGTGATGGTATTGTTGTTTTAAAAACAGGGGAGATACGCGCCGTCTTACTCACCAACTCCCTTAACCTTGGACTTAAAAGTGAAGACGAACAACAAGCGGTGCTCTCTCAATTCCAAAACTTTCTTAACTCGCTTGATTTTCCTGTACAGTTTTTTGTACAATCCAGAAAACTTAATATCAAACCATACATGGAACTTCTCCAAGAGAGAAGTTTACTCGTAAAAGAAGATCTTCTAAAAATTCAAATACATGAATACATGGGATTTATCTCTAAATTCACAGAAGAAAGTAACATTATGACAAAACATTTTTTTATCACCATCCCTTATTTCAACCAAAGCACTCAAACAATTAGTCCGTCTTCGATTATCAACTTCGCTGGTGGAAGTGCTAACAAGGTTCCACAAGAAACCTTCGAGGCTTCACGCATTCAACTTGATCAACGGGTATCAACAGTGATACAAGGGCTTTCTCGTTTTGGTTTACGCGCGCAACGTCTTGGGACAGAAGAAGTTGTCGAGCTTTTTTACAAACTTTTTAATCCAAGTGAGGGAGATCGGAGTGCTCCTAAAGTAGGATAATATTTATATGGGACTTTTTGACTTTCTTAACAAAAAAACAGAGCCTGCGAATGAGTCGTTGATTACTCCTATTCTTCCTGATCAGGTGTATAAGATAGCGGAGATGCAGTTAAAAGATATTATTGCTCCGAGCGCTCTTGAAATACAGCCCAAAGCTCTTAATTTAGGCACTACAGTTGTAAGATCCTTTTTTGTTATCTCATATCCACGTTTTCTTACTGATAATTGGTTAAGCCCCGTTATCAACCTTGATAAGGTGTTTGATATCGCTATCCACGTTATACCACTTAATACAGGTGAAATAATGAAAACCTTTCAAAGAAAAGTTGCTGAAGTACAGAGTCAAATCATGATACGAGATGAGGAAGGGCTTGTTCGAGACCCAACGCTTGATGTTGCATACCAAGATCTCGAAGATCTTCGTGATGGGCTGACTCAATCTCAAGAAAAAATGTTTGAAGTATCTCTTTATATTACATTATATGGAAGCACTTACGAGGAATTGGATAAAGTTGAGAACGAAATTAAAAACATTCTCGAGAGTAAACTTGTTTACGTAAAGCCAGCACTCTTTCAACAAGACATCGGTTTTATTTCAACCATTCCTGTTGGACAAGATCTCCTTGAGATAAAAAATAAACTTAACACATCTCCGTTGTCCTCTTTTTTTCCATTCGTATCATTTGACCTTTCTTCAGATAAGGGCATTTTATACGGACTTAATCGTCATAACGGAAGTCTTATTCTTTTTGATCGTTTTTCTCTTGAAAACTACAACTCAATTATCTTCGCCAAGTCAGGTTCTGGTAAAAGTTACTTCACTAAGCTTGAGATTTTGCGTACCCTTATGTTTGAGACTGAGGTAATAATCATCGATCCAGAACGAGAATATGAATTTTTGGCAGAGTCTGTTGGGGGAAGGTACTTTGATATTTCTTTAGTTGGAGATCACCACATCAACCCATTTGACCTTCCACACCCAACACAAGATGAATCACCTTCAGAAATACTTCGCTCGAATATTGTTAATTTAGTTGGATTGTTCCGTGTCATGTTAGGAGGCCTTACCCCAGAAGAAGATGCGATCATCGACCAAGCAATTACTGAGACGTATGCTCTAAAAGATATAACTGGGGATGGTGACTTCACACGGCTTGAACCTCCTTTACTTTCTGATTTTGAAACAGTTCTTTCAGGTATTGATGGCTCAGAAAGTCTTCTTCAAAGAGTTTCTAAGTACACAAAAGGGACGTGGTCTGGGTTTATTAACCAACCATCAAATGTCGACATCAATAAAAAGCTTGTTTGTTTTTCTATTCGTGACATGGAAGATGAGCTTAAGCCTGTTGCGATGTATATTATCACGCACTTCATTTGGAACGCTGTACGAAAACATCTCAAGAAACGCCTTCTTGTTGTGGATGAAGCGTGGATAATGATGAAAAATGATGACACTGCATCATTTCTTTTTAGTCTCGCGAAACGTGGTAGAAAGTACTATTTAGGACTTGCAACGATAACCCAAGATGTTGGGGACTTCCTTAAATCGCCGTACGGTCTTCCTATTATCACCAACTCTTCAATACAAATTCTCCTCAAACAATCTCCATCTTCAATAGATATTGTACAAAAAACATTTAACCTCACCAACGAAGAAAAGTTTTTACTCCTCGAGTCTGGTGTCGGGGAAGGAATATTCTTCGCAGGGCTAAAGCACGTTGCTATAAAAGTAGTTGCTTCGTATACAGAAGACCAAATCATCACAAGTGACCCTTCACAACTCCTTAAGATACAAAAAATGAAAGAGGAGGTTGCTGAATCAAAAAACGTATGAAAAAAATAACTCTTGGTATTTTTATATTGTTAAGTTTTACTATAAATTCTTTTGCTCTTGCACAAGTATCAGCAACAATAACCCTCGAACCAAAAAACCCAAACCCGAAAAGTGTAGTAACTCTCTCTTTTGAGAGTTACTCCTTTGATGTCAACACTGCAATGATTAGTTGGACTGTTGATGGTAAAAAAGTTCTCCAAGGGGACGGCGAAAAAAAATTACAACTTAAGACTGGGGAGATTGGTGACACAATTTCAGTTACGGTAACAGCCTCTACACTTGATGGTTATGAGGTGAGTCAGTCAATCACCATATCTCCAGCGTCTGTTATTCTCATCTATGAAGCTCCGCAAAGTTATGTGCCTCTTTTATATGAAGGAAGATCTCTCCCAGGAGAAGGTGCCCTTGTTAAAGTAACAGCTCTTCCTTTACTTGGGAGTGAGGGGAAGGTAATTTCTCCTTCAAAACTTTCATACACCTGGTATATTAACGACACTGTTTTTAAAAATGCTTCTGGTTTAGGTAAACAATCTACATTTATGAGACTTGATTACTTAGAAAATAAAAATACTGTTAAGGTTGTCGTGCGAAGCCCATACGGGAACACTGCAGAAAAAACTATTTCAATATACACTCATGATGTTATGCCACTTGTGTACACCTACAATACTATTTTTGGCGCAGATTTTACTAAAATAGTGGAGAGGCGATTTGAAGCCGTAAAAGATTTCACTCTCTCACTTCAACCTTTTTATGTTTCTGATGAGGACAAAAACCCCGCTTCTTTTGTATGGTATTTAGATGGACTTCCTGCAACACCTTTAGGTGGTAGACTTCTTGAACTTCATCCAAAAGAAGACAGCTATGGATCAAAAATACTAAGTCTTGATGTATACGGGTCTGACAGAAGACTTCAGAAAGCTCAAACTAAAGTTGAAATACTTTTTGACACCCGGAAGTAAAGCTTTTATTTTTTGTTACACTACATAACAACATGGTATCGTACACACAACTAGAACCCACCTCCTTCCAAGCACTAGGAATACAGAAGACTCCTGGTTTTGATTCAACTGACCTTTCTTTCTTTGCTACTTCATCATTTGTGTATT
>JAYTIW010000003.1:0-15464 GCA_043731575.1 Minisyncoccota bacterium
CGCTCTTTCTGCACTTTCTATGGCAGAGTACTTCCGTGATGAAGAAAAGAAAGATCTCCTCCTTTTCGTAGATAATATATTTCGATTCACGCAAGCAGGGTCTGAACTCTCTGCACTTTTAGGCCGTATGCCTTCTGCTGTGGGGTATCAGCCGACACTTGCAACAGAAATGGGATCTCTCCAAGAGCGTGTGACTTCCACTAAGAATGGTTCTATTACATCTGTTCAGGCAGTGTATGTGCCAGCGGACGACCTGACTGACCCAGCACCAGCGACAACATTCTCTCACTTGGACTCAACAGTATCACTTTCTCGTCCACTTTCTGAGCTTGGTATTTATCCAGCAGTAGATCCACTCGACTCATCTTCAACAATTTTACAACCAGATATTGTAGGACAAGAGCACTATGATGTTGCTCGTGGAGTACAAAAAGTTCTTCAGAGATATAAAGACCTCCAAGATATTATTGCTATCCTCGGAATGGATGAGCTTTCTGATGAAGATAAAAGAACAGTGGGTCGTGCTCGTCGTATTCAGAAGTTCCTCTCACAGCCATTCTTCGTGGCAGAGCAGTTTACTGGTGCAAAGGGTGTATATGTGAAGCGTGAAGATACAGTTAGGAGTTTTAAAGAAATCCTAGAAGGGAAGCATGATCATGTTCCTGAGTCAGCATTCTATATGAAAGGGTCAATTGAAGAAGTTCTCTCAGCAGCTGCACAACAAAAGTAATTATGAAGACGTATACCTACTTTGACTATACAAAGAATAGGGAAGTTATCTTTACCTGTACTGCAGAAACTATTTTAGAAGCTGATACAAAACTTTTTGAAGTAAAAGGAGTCCAAGCATCAAAAAATTCAAATATAGGATGCGAATCACAAGAATTGTCTTTCAACGATAGACCAAAAATGAAATAGTCTCCCACTAATAACTACCCTTATGTTAAAACTAAAAGTAATCACCCCAGATAAAATAATCACTGATGAAGTTGTTGATAGTATTACACTTCCAACAACGAGTGGTATGATCACCGTGCTTAATAAGCACGTAGCTCTTGTTTCTACTATTAAAGCAGGGGAGATGGTGATAAAAAAAGGAGGTAAAGGGGTTGGTTATGCGGTGTATAAAGGTCTTGTGAATGTGCGACCTAACTTTAAAGGAATAACAGAAGTCGTAGTACTTCTTGAAAGTGGGGAAATGATAGATGAGCTTGACCACAACAGAGCAGAAGAGGCACTCAAGCGTGCTGTAGATCTTAAGGAAGAAAACGTGGAAAACAAAGAATTTAGCCTTTTCGAAGGTCATATAGAAAAAGAACTTAATCGTGTGAAAATTGCGAAGAAGTACAAGAGACACCTTTAGAAGTTTGTAGATTCGATTCTGGAGTACCTGTCTTAAGTAGACTTCTTGCATAAACCTCATTCGCAACTAATTTTTCTGTACCAGCCCATACCCTGCCCGTAGAAAAGTTATTGATCACTCGGTATATGTAATAGTTCTAGTACTGTGTTATAAAATAATAAGTAATAAAATAGTTCCTACAATGATTCGATACCAACCGAAAATAGTAAATGAGTGTTTACGGATATACTTGAGTACAAATTGTATAATAATAAGAGCAACAACAAATGAGACAACAGTTCCAACGATGATCGGACTCACTGAATCAAGAGAGAGTTCCTTGTGCTTTTTAAGAATAGTGTAAAGTGTCGCAACAGTCATTGTGGGTACTGCAAGTAAAAATGTAAATTCCACGAGAAGTTTACGCGATAGTCTTTGTAAGAGTCCTCCTATAATTATAGCGCCTGATCTTGATACTCCTGGTATAATCGCAAGCGTTTGGAAGAGTCCAAGTATAAAAGCATTTTTGTATGATATAGAAGAAATCTCGATAACTTTACCTTCTTCTGTTTCTTTTTCATATCTCTTTTCAACAAGAATAATAATAACTCCTCCTATAATAAGCATACTGGCAACAATAGTAGAACTGTGTTCTCCAGTTAAGAGATATTTTATATAAGGGTACACCATAACCCCAACAAAGCCTGTGGGGATAAAAGCGACAATTAGTTTTTTAATCATCTCTATCTCAAAAAGTTTTTTATAATAGACAACAACAACAGCAAGGATGGCCCCGAGTTGGACGACGATTTCAAAGGTGACGAGTGTCGCAGAAGGAGCAATTTTAAGGAAATATGAAGCAATGATCATGTGTCCAGTTGAAGAGATAGGGAGGAATTCCGTGAATCCTTCAATAGCCCCTAAGATAATTGCGTGCAGTGTTGTCATAGATGGTTAGTGTACCACAATACAAAGAAGGGATTAATTTCTATGTGGTATGCTTCTACATATCATGTCGAGATTTATAAAAGTAGGAATAATTTTTTGTGCAGAGTATCTTGTTATCGCGCAAGTATTTATTTTTCTCCTTTTTGCTACACAAGCACTGACACTTCCTCTACGAATGGGTATTATTTTGACGGGAGTAACTCTTCTTTTGTGTGCACTTCTTCTTACAAAGATTCTAAAAATAATTATCCACAAGAGAAGACCTCCAAAGAAAATTGAATATTTTACACCTTTTGATAGGTACGCTTTTCCTTCTGCTCACGCCACGGCACTTTTCTCAATTGCCACATTTATAATAAGTCAGAATATTTTGATAGGTGTTATTTCATTTTTTGTTTCATTCTGTGTCGTAATTGCTCGAATAAAATCTCATGTGCATGATTTTTCAGATATCTTAGGTGGGTTCGTCGTCGGAGTGTCAGTTACGTACTATCTTATGCCATATGTCACGACATGGGTGTATTCTTTCCTTGTGCCTATGTTCGTTTAAAGTTAGTTATTTCTTTTGCACAATTAATGGAGGACTTACCGTGCTACACTTTAAGCATCAACCTGTATAGAATTTACTACTTTCTACTCACCATCTTCTACTCTCCACTCTATGCGTCTTTCCTATATTACGATTCACGGTTTTAAATCTTTTGCAAAAAAAACAACAATTGATGTCACTCATCAAGTGACAGGTGTTGTAGGGCCGAATGGTTCGGGAAAATCTAATATCGCAGAGGCTATTCGTTTTGTACTTGGGGAGCAATCTATGAAAAGTATGCGAGGGAAAACGGGGTCTGATGTTATTTTTAAAGGTTCAGAGCACTTGTCTTCTATGTCCCGGGCATCAGTTACAATGGTGATTGACAACAGAAGAAAAGATGCTATAAAAAACACACAAGGTACAGGAGGTAATCCTATAAGTGAGGTGCTTGCTCCATATCTTGTGTATGAACATCTTGTTTTATCACGTACTATGTATGCGGATGGAACCAGTGAGTACACATTAAATGATGCAAAGGTGAGGTTAAAGGATGTGCAGGAATTACTTTCATTTGCAGGTATTGGAGGAAGTGCGCACACGATTATTAATCAAGGTGAAGCAGATAGAATACTACTTGCCTCCTCAAAAGATAGAAAAGAAGCACTCGAAGACGCGCTCGGACTTCGTGTGTACCATATGCGTCTCGCTGAAAGTACAAGAAAGCTTGAGAAAGTAAAAATCCACGTTCGAGAGGTAGACCTTCTTCGCACAGAGATAAAACCACATCTCGCACATCTCGAACGCCAAGTAAAAAAGATTGAATCTCAAGAAGAGGAACGTAAAAATCTTCACGCACTTTTAGTTGCGTATTTTCATAAAGAAGATGTCGAGCTAGCTTCCCTTCGTGAACGTATCCACGAAGAAGGGACATCTGACTCACTTCTTGTGGTGACGAGCTCAATTGAAAAAGAACTCACCGTGCTTACTGAAAAGAAAAAAGATAGAAAAGAGCATCAAGATCTTGGGGTGGTTGCGGAGAAGAATCGTCTTAATGCCGAGCTTCGTGTGCTCACTGAACGAAAAGATCAGGTTATAAAAACCCTTGGACGACTAGAAGGTGAAGAAGCTGCGCTAGAAAAACAGATCAGCAAAGAAAGAGAAGCAATTTCGGCGCTTATCCCAACGAGCGAACTAAAAATGAGTCACATTACAATTATTAACCGTTTGAGTTTTCTCACCTCTGCTCTTAGTGAAGGAGATATTACGAAAGCCTCTATTTTAGCCAATGAAGTAACTCAGGCGACCCATGAGTTTTTTAATAAGTACACACACGCACACACTGAGAATGCTCTACGAGAAGACGTTCGATCTGAAGTTACTCTTATTATAGAAGCTATCAAAGGTCACGAAGAAACTCTAGCATTTCTCACTACAGAAATTACTACTCTAGAAGAGAGACTGCGAACACTTGAAACAGAGGTGGAGCAGTCTGTTACGACGCGTCATGAAGAAGAGAAGAAGATTATGCTTCTTGAGAGTAAATTACGTGAGTTACGAAGTACGATTATGCTACGTAAGCAAGAGGAGTATGAGTTAACACTAAGAACTGACAATTATAAAGCACTTCTTCAGGAGGGGATTGTCATTATCGGTCAGCATCTTCTCGGGTATAAGAGTATTCTTCCGCTTGATAAATACAAAGAAACAAAGAAGCCTGACCTCATGCGTGCTATAGAGCGATCGAAGCTTCGTATTGAAGAAGCAGGGGTGCCTAACAAAGATGAGGTTATCAAGGAGTACACAACGACTAAAGAGCGAGATGAGTATCTTCTTAAAGAGCTGAATGACATTAAAGAAAGTGAAGAGAAACTTCTTGTTCTTATTGACGAATTACGTGCGACGCTTTCCTCTCGTTTCTCTAATGGTGTGCAAGAGGTGTCAAAAGTATTCAGCACCTTTTTTGGTGAAGTATTTATTGGAGGTAAAGCGAAGCTTTCTGTTGTGACTAGTACAAAGATAGACGAGGAAGGGAATGAGACACAAGAGCAGGGGATTGATCTTGATGTGAGTTTGCCGAATAAAAAAGTGAAGGAGATAAGTATGTTCTCAGGAGGTGAGCGCGCACTTGTATCTATCGCTTTACTCTTTTCAATGAGTGCCATTACCCCACCACCGTTTATGGTGCTCGACGAAACTGATGCACCTTTAGATGAAAGTAATGCTCGTAAGTACGGCGCGATGCTTAAGCGACTTTCTGAGCACAGTAAGTTACTTGTGATTACACATAACCGTGAGACGATGAATCACTGTGATATGCTCTACGGTGTAACTGTTGGTGTTGATGGTAGTAGTAAACTCCTTTCAATTAACTTTAAGGAGGCTGAGAAGCTGGCGGAGTAGTAAAGTGCAAAACAAAATCCCCCGAGGCAAGGCCTCGGGGGATACTACAAGAATGGGCTCAGACCGTGAAGACCTACAAAACTACTACAGTAACTGGATTCGCTAAAGCCGCCGAATCTTCGAGAAGCTTTACATCTTCTCTTAGACCAGAAGCAAGCAGGGTTACAAGCTTAACAATATTTTCCTTAAATTTTTTTGCCACAAACTCTGTGAGGTTGTTTTCTTGTGGGTCGTTAAAATGAAAATTGATACTTTGTTTTATTTTTGTTTGAGTATTAAGTATTAATATTTCTTTACAAATTTTAATCTCCATACTAATAGTAGTGTTGTATAGGAATGGGAATTCAAGTCCACACCACTCAATGAGACTACGGAGATTGTTTGGGAGTTCATAGTATCCTTGGTTTACTCCTCGGGCAACCTTGTCCATAAATTCACCAGCTGAGGTATTACCCCTTCGAGGTAGTTCATAACTAACTTTCATAATAAAGAGCTTTCTGTGTCTACGACACTGTAATTCCTAGCTCAAAACGAAACTAGGTAATTTTGATTCTATAGCAAATAATTGTTTTGTAAAGTTTTTTACGATAATTTTGTACACGGAGGCAAGACCTCCGGGCTACCGGAGGTCTTGCCTCCGTGTGTTCATGAAAATAGGCTGTCTATGCTAGAATAGAGTGATATGCAACGACTATTTACAGGGCAAATTAGTATTACTTCTAAAAAAGATGGGTATGTGCGGGTGACGGATCTTGAGCAGTCAAAAGCTGGGGCGATTTTTGTAGATCACTCGCACCTCCATACTGCGCTTCAGGGAGATCATGTTGAGGTGGAGCTACTTGGTAAACATAAGAATCAAAAAGGTGAGGATGAGCTGTATGGAAGTGTGACACAGATTATGGAACGTGGACGAAAGGGTTATGCGGGAGTTCTTGAAGAAGAAAATGGCATGTGTTTCCTTGTGCCTGATGATAAGCGTATGTATACAGATATCATTGTGCCAAATGATGCACGGATGGACGCAGAACTTGGCATGAAGGTGATTGTGGCGATCACGGATTGGACGGATGCGAAGAAGTCTCCAGTTGGCAAGGTGACGAACATTCTAGGGAAGCCAGGGGACAATAATGCGGAGATGCTCGCGTATGCTTTAGAGCGTGGATTTTCTGATGAGCATACCAAAGAAGTGAATGAGGAGGCTAATAGTATTAAGGCACGAGGTATTACAGAAGAAGATAAAAAAGACAGGCGTGATTTTAGAGCTATTCCGACATTTACCATCGATCCAATCGACGCAAAAGATTTTGACGATGCAATTTCTTTCCAAAAATTAGAGAATGGTCATTACGAAGTTGGTGTACATATTGCGGACGTATCATATTATGTGCGTGATGGAATGGCGCTCGATCAAGAAGCTATTGCGCGTGAGACATCTGTGTATCTTGTGGATCGTGTTATTCCGATGCTTCCAGAAGTGCTTTCTAATGATCTCTGTTCTTTGGTACAAGGCGAGGACAGACTTGTAATGTCATGTGTGCTTGAGCTTGACGATGAAGGAACTGTACATAACGAATGGTATGGCCGTTCACTGATTAACTCATATCGTCGTTACAGTTATGAAGATGCACAAGTCACTCTTGATCAGAAAGCTGGTGATTTTTATAAAGAGTTGGAAATTTTAAATACTGTTGCGAAGAAATTAAATCGCACACGTTTTGACAATGGCGCTCTTCAACTTGAAACTGAAGAAGTAAAATTTAAGTTAGATGAAAAAGGTGTACCTATAGATGTCTATGTAAAGAATCGTGGGGATACTCATAAGCTTATTGAAGAGTACATGCTTCTTGCTAATAAATATGTCAGTAAATTCATTACCAAAAAACAAGAAGAAATAAATGGAGAAGGAAATGCTATTTGTATTTATCGTATCCATGATAAACCAGATGCAGACCGAATGCACGACCTTAATCTTTATATCAAAGGACTTGGCTACACAGTGAGATTCATGGACGGCCTTATTCCATCAAAAGATTTGAACGATTTGCTTATAAAAATGGGAGATCGTCCAGAAAAAGCACTTCTTCAGGTACATATAACTCGCTCAATGGCAAAGGCTATTTATAGTACCAATAATGTTGGTCACTATGGGCTTGCATTTGATTTTTACTCGCACTTCACATCTCCTATTCGTCGTTACCCAGATGTCCTCACACATCGTCTTTTAATGCGAGTGCTTGGGCAAGATTATCCGAAACTCGAAGAGCGTGGTTTTTATGAGAAGCTCTGTATACAGGCATCTCGTCGCGAAAAAGAAGCGTCTGATGCTGAACGTGGCAGTATTAAGTACAAACAAGTTGAATACATGTCGTACCGTATTGGGGAAGAGTTTGATGGTATGGTTTCAGGGGTGTCTGAATGGGGAATTTTTGTCGAAGAAAAGAAAAGTAAGTGTGAAGGTATGATACGACTTCGAGATCTTGGGGATGACTTCTATAACTATGATCAAAAAGGTGGACGAGTATTCGGTGAACGAACAGGTGTTGAGTATAAGATCGGTACACCGGTAAAAATTAAAGTAAAAAACGCTAACCTAGAACTTAAAGCGATTGACTACACACTGGTTGCTTAAGTTGTATCATTGCTCTTCTTTTTCATACGCGCTATTATAGAGAGTATGAAAAAGAAGATCATGATAATTGAGGATGATAAAAATCTTCAAAAGATCTACACTGTTAATTTTGAAGCCGGAGGATATGACGTCATGATTGAAGGTGATGGTTTGTCAGGTATATCAGAGGTGGTTGAGAAAAAACCAGATATTATATTACTGGATGTCATGATGCCTAATATGGATGGTTTTGATTTTTTAAGAGTGATGAAAGAAAATACAAGTGTTCATGTTCCGGTAGTAGTGTGCTCCAACCTTTCAGACCAAGCAATACGAGATAAAGCGCTTCAAGCAGGGGCAGCAGCGGTACTCCTTAAAATTAACTATTCCGGAAAAGAACTTGTACAAAAGATAAACCTTCTTTTAGATGAAACTAAAAGTAAACATAAAAAGCAAGATATTTCAAAAGACGGTGATTAAGCCTCTTCAAAACCTTCGCTCACAGCCAACCATTCTTTGCCAAGCCTAGTAGTCCTCATAGAAAATTACTTCTCTTTCAGATTTTGAAAGAGGCCAATTAGTTACACACACTGTGTTTCCTCTATAAGCATATATACTACCTATTAGGCTTAGAAACCTAATTACTTACTATTACTTATTTTATGGATCTTACTTTTCTTGATGGTATTATTGACGGAGTCCATTTTGACCTCATTGGAGTTGGAGTTGCTGTGGTAGGGGTTATGGCTCTTGCAGCTGCAGTTCTTTACAGAAGTAAGAATAGTATCACAAGTAGAAGTTTCTTATTTTTTGCTTTCGTTACAATATTTTGGGGAATTTCAAACTATTTTTTATACAAGTTTACTAACCCGGCAGACGCACTTCTTGCACTTCGTTTTCATATTTTCCTTTCAATATGGCATGCGTATGCGTTTTTCCAGTTAGCATATGTATTTCCAAATGAGCAAAAAATCTTACCGCCTTGGCATAGGTATGTCCTTCTCCCTCTTGCGTTCTTTACATCATCACTACTTCTCATCCCTTTTGTTTTTAGAGGACTTAGTAACTTTATTTCTCCTGACGAATCAATTAGCCCAGAAAAGAGTCAGGGTATTATTTTAGCTGGAGTTGTCACGCTTTCATTTTTCATAGCGGGTATTATTGTTCTTTTTAAACGTATTGGAGAAACAAAAGGTGATGAGCGAAGACAGGTAATGCTGATGTTTACAGGTATGTCTCTTACTGCGGGACTTTTGCTTTTGTTTAGTTTTATTCTCCCTATCGGGTTTAAGAACTTCGACTTTGTTCCATATGGAGCGCTCTTCATTTTCCCGGTTATTGTTTTTACAGCATACGCTATCTACATTGTAGAAATGTTCCATGTTAAAAACATTTTTGCCGGCCTCTTTATCTTCTTCTTGTGTGTTGTATCCCTTATAGAACTTATTTTAGCTGAGACGGTAGAACAGCTTATGCTTCGTGTGCTAGTTTTCCTTCTAACAATAGTAATTGGTATTCAATTAGTGAGAAATACATTTGAAATAGAACTTGCGAACGAGCAAAAATCAGAGCTTATGAGTTTTGCAACCCATGAAATTCGTACACCCATCACGGTGATGAGGGGATATGCAACAATGCTTTTAGATGGAGATAAAGGAGTTATCAACGACCAAGTAAAAGATCTTCTTCAGAAAATTATGGTGGCAGGAAATGACGTAACAACACTTCTTGCTGAGTACCTCGATAAGTCAAAAATTGAACTTGGCCAAATGGAGTATATTCCTAGTAAATTCGATGTTACGAGCACTATCAATGAGATTCTCTCAATCTTTAGAATTAACGCAGAGCAAAAAGGAATCACTCTTACCCAAAACCTCGACTCTTCTCGTAAGTATATTATTTATGCAGATAAGGCAAAATTAAAAGAAATAATTATTAATATTATTGATAATGCTGTGAAGTACACGCCGTACGGATCTATTGACGTTTCTGTAACTGCTAGCGGTGGGTATGTTACTATTAAGGTGGCAGATACTGGTGTGGGAATTAGTCAAGAAGTGATGCCTTCGCTCTTTAAAGAGTTTTCACGAGCAGATTTACAAAAAGTGAATATTCTTGGAAGTGGACTTGGTTTATATTTGGCGAAGAAATTTACTGAAGCACAGAAAGGGAAGATTTGGGCAGAATCTGAAGGAAAAGATATGGGGTCTCAATTTTATATTAAGTTTCCAGAAGTTAGACGTAGTTAATCATATTTAAATAGTACACATTATATGACAGAGGTAAAGAAAAAAATAATGATTATCGAAGACAATAAAGATCTTCAGGATATATACAGACATAGTTTTGAAAAGTATGGATATGAAGTAATTGTTGATGGTGACGGACTAGAAGGAATGAGTAGTGTTATTAAAAGTTTACCGGATGTGATTCTTCTTGATCTTATGATGCCAGGAATGGATGGATTTGGTTTCCTAAGAGAAATAAAGGCAACGGGCGGGCTTTCGATTCCCGTTATTGTTTGTTCTAATATTTCAGACGTTGACACTATTAATAAAGCACTCAAGGACGGTGCAGTAGATGTTCTTTTAAAAGTAGATTATTCTGGTAAACAGTTAGTGGATAAGGTTAATTTCTTGGTTGAGGAATACAATAACTCAAAAAAACATTAGTTGGTATAAATAATAAGAAATTTGCATACCAAGGATGGGGTTCATTTTTTGGATGTATCTAAGTGGCATAAGCTAAACTTTCCTTTTTTCGCTACTTGTGGTAGAATACATCACATGTTAAAAATCAGATTACAGCGTACTGGACGCAAGAACGACCCACATTTCCGCCTTATTGTTACCGAAAGCACTCTTAAGCCAAAGACATCTCAGTTTGCTGAGATTGTCGGAATTTATAATGTTAAAGCAGGAATTTTTGAAGCTAAAGCTGACCGTGTTAAGCATTGGATTTCTGTTGGGGCACAAGTAACACCAACAGCACACAATCTTCTTGTTACAAAAGGTGTTATCACAGGAAAGAAAATAAATGCTCTTCCAAAGAAGACTCCTCAGAAGAAAGAGGCAGTGAAGGCATAATGCTAGACTGTAGACCTTAGACTGTAGCAAGTAGCTTAAAGAAAAAGAACGCCAAAGGTGTTCTTTTTCTTTAAGTATTTGAATTAAAAAGCTACAGTCTACAAGCTAAAGTCTACAGTCTTTTTAAATGTGAATAACTTTTTATAAATGAAGAGAATAGATTGCTACACTATCAGTATACAAACAATTACATATATGAAAGATCAAGAATTTGTCCAGTACGTTGTGGAAGCATTAGTAGATAATCCTGATAAGGTGAAAGTAGAAAGAAGGGTTGATGAAATGGGTGTACTTATCACGCTTGACGTGGCAGGGGAAGACATGGGGAAGATTATAGGGCGTGATGGTGCGACTGCAAAGGCACTTCGTACGCTTCTTCGTGTAGTGGGGATGAAGAACAATGCACGAGTGAATCTTAAGATCAATGAGCCAGCAGGGAGGTCAGCATTTGTAGAGAAGGAAGAGCAAAGGGAGGAAGGGGGACAGTCATATACTCCTCGCTACGACACTGCAGATGTGGACGCTGTCATGAACGACCTCAAGAACATCTAACACGCTAGTCCAAAATCACTTCGTCTTCGTTGTCGCGGCTTCATTTTTGTCAGTCAACGTACTACTCGTACGTCTCCTTCCAAAAACTCGCCGCTCCTAGAATCCAAAGCAATTTTTGACTAGCGTGTCTGACGCAAGTTCGAAAAATTTATTTTAAATTCAATTATAAAAAACCTAAATATAGAAATACTTTCAGAAAAAGAGACAATAAAATTTGCATATGGTCTCACGACCGCGATTCTTTGGTTTTTGTTAAATGCAGTTTTTGCAATTATTTTTGTTACTTTTATTATAGTGCTCGGCCTCAACGTTGATTGGTATTACGGCGGCGATGTAACTTTTACGTTTTTTACTGCTGTCAGTCTAGTTGCTTCTCTCGTCATTGCTACCTATATCACTTCACGAAAATTAAGAAAAAATGTTTTATTTAAAGCTGCTGCTAAGAAAATAGTAACTACTAATACAATTTCATTCGCTATCCCATTAGTGTTCCTTTTTGTGATTACAAAAATGTATGCGCTTTCGGAAGTAGTATTCAGTATTCTTTTTGTTGTAGGGTACTACATTCTCTCTAATTTCTTTACTTCAAGAAAAGTTTAATATCTTATTTATAACCTATACGAGATTGGTGGTGCGCTTTGCTTTTGTGCTACATAATTGCTACACTGTCAAGTATGAAAAAGCAGCCACTCCGGTATTATATTGTTACCATCTTCCCAGATATGTTCGTCTCGTACTTTGCTGAGTCGATTATTTCTCGTGCCATCACCAACAAGTTTATTGAGGTGAACACCTACGCGTTGCGTGAATATACCACTGACAAACATCGTAGGGTAGATGGTAAGCCATACGGTGGTGGCCCAGGGATGGTTATGTGGGTTGATCCGATTGTTAACTGTGTCGAGAAGATACAGAAGAAAATTGCGCGACGAAAAACTGCGAAAGCCCTTGTTGTGATTTTCAACGCAGGAGGGGAGATGTTTACTAATACACTCGCACAGTCTTCCTCCAAAAAGTACACTGATATTATTTTCATTTGTGGTCGCTACGAAGGGGTTGACTCTCGCGTGAAGAAGATTCTGAAAGCTAAAGAATGGAGTATTGGGGAATATGTGCTTACAGGAGGAGAGCTTCCTGCTATGGTATGTGTTGACGCTATTTCACGACAAATTAAAGGTGTTCTTCATGACGAACTTTCTCTTGAAGAGAAACGTATTGCTTCTCATGAAATCTATGCTCGTCCAGAAGTCTATGAATATAAGGCCAAAAAGTATAAAGTGCCAAAAGTGTTACTCTCAGGGAATCATAAGTTAATTGATGAGTATCGACTGCTAGAGGAGAATAAGATTGGGAAGAAGAAATAACTGAGGGTAGAGTTATTGTCATCTAAGTTTTATATGAACATAGTAGGTCGTGATTGTATGGAGCCGTTGAGCAGAATTGAACTGCTGACCTCGTCATTACCAATGACGTGCTCTACCAACTGAGCTACAACGGCTTCGATTTTTAAGCGTAAAAATTGCGTCAAAATGAGCACATTTTGACGTAACTCTATTTACTTACATCAAACTGCTTTTACTTATTTTAACTACATATTACTTAAACACGTACATTGAATTGTACCAAAAAAAATAGCTATCTGCTAGTTGTGGTTTTATTTTAAAAACTTGCACAACCAATTCTAAATCTAGATGTATACTACCTCTAATCTTACTAAGCTATTTCCGCTATGCCACTTCACCTTATTATAATTTTTGTAGAGTGGACTTTTGTTATACTTTTTCTTGTGGTTACTGTGCTTCTGTGTTTCTTTTTTGTGTCTACGCTGTATACCTACTTAAAAACAAAAGGTGGACCAAGCGCACCATTTATCCCTCTTTCTCAAGATGCTCTTAAAAAATTAGTCAGTATTCTTGCTACACAAGATGACCATGTTCTATATGAACTTGGATGTGGAGATGCTCGAGTGATATGTACACTTTCTCAAGCTAATTCAAAAACTCATTATAGAGGAATAGAAAGAAATTTATTTGTGTATTATCTTGCCTGTGTTCGCACGAGGTTTTTTTTATTACGTAACAAAAGAAGTGTTGTAAAAGTTATTCATGGGGATATTTTTGAAGAAAATCTAGGAGAAGCAACTCACCTTGTCACCTACCTTTTCCCTGAAGTGATGAATGCATTACTACCAAAGCTTCAAAAGGAACTCAAGAAAGGGTCTCTTTTGTATTCAGTTGATTTTATGTTTAAGGATAAGACAGAAAGAGAAATAATCCCCGTTTACTCTAAAAAGCTGGCTCCTGAGAAAAAAATATACGTGTATGAATTTTAATTTTTTTGAGAGCTGTAAAAATTGACACAGCGTACTCACATGTAAAAAAAGAAATGGGTTTTGTCAATATCGACAAAACTAGTTATTTTGTGTAGTGTTTTGTAAGGTCTGTTTTTTATGGAAGGTTTATAATGTCTAACGAAAATCTACAATTAGATATTTTTATTCGTAGAGTGCTTGCCTGTATGAAAGAACAAAGAAGAAGTGTCAAGGATGTACATGAGGAGTACACAAAGCTTTACCCTCCTGGATTTTTTATGAGACAGTTTTCTAACCAAGTTAGTGAATACAAAATTGAGACGGCTTTAAAAAAGCTCCAAACATTAGGCTTCCTCTCAAAAGAAGTAACTAGATTTCATGGAGATAGAACTCTTAGGCAGGATATTGCTATCTACTTGTTAACTAATAAAGGAAGATCATACTTGCTTTCTAGAAAGAAGTAAAACACCGCACTATGTAATTTAGACGGTGTTTGTTTTTTTAGATTCTGCTTCAAGTATTCTCTTTCTAAGATCAGATGATGAATATGAGTGGGTGCGTGAGTTAAAGACAACAGGAAGAGGGAGATCATGTCCTGTAAATAGTTTTCCTTCCCAATCTGAACCAACAATTCGAATTTCGATTCCTTGGGTGTTCTTTGCAAGAATTTCGTAAAGTTCTTTTTCGTTGTGATAAATAATAATTTCATCAATATAACGAATTCCTTCAAGTTGAATATGGCGTTCCTCAAGACTCTGCACTGGTTTGTTTTTGTTTGGACGATCAACATTTGGGTCAACTTCTAATCCAACAATAAGATAGTCACAGAAGTTTTTACATTCTTTAAACATAAGCATATGTCCTGCGTGACAGAGGTCAAATGTACCACATGTGAATCCTTTTTTCATACAAGAATGATAGCATATGAGTTTGTATACTAAAAATCATAGATAAACATATATACACTACGCGAAGGCAAGACCTTCGCAACAGCGAAGGTCTTGCCTCGTGAGATTTGGTTTTCTGGTATAATGACCAGTATGGAACTAGATCTCGATCAGGAAATCGTAGAATTAGAAGCTCGCATGAACGGGATTGATTTTTGGAATGATAAAGAAAAAGCTCAAACAGCAATAAAGCGTCTTAAAGAATTAAAAGAAAAGAAAGAAGGAGTTGGAGTACTTGATAAAGGTAACGCTATTATGACATTTTTAGCTGGTGCAGGCGGAGATGATAGTGAAGACTTCGCACGTATACTTTTTGAGATGTATGATGCATATTTTTCATCACATAACTTCTCGTATGCAGTACTTCATGATAACAAGAATGACCATGGAGGGTATCGTAACCTCACACTAGAAGTTACTGGTAAAAACGCATACGGAACATTTAAAAATGAATCAGGTGTACATCGCTTGGTGCGTATCTCACCATTTAATGCACAGGCGAAGCGCCACACATCTTTTGCAATGGTAGAAGTGCTTCCGATTATTCCAGTGGCAGAACGACAAGCACTTTCACCAGACGAGATTCGTATCGAAACATCAAAATCAAGTGGTCCTGGTGGACAGAATGTGAACAAACGCGAGACTGCTGTACGTGTGATACATATTCCAACAAATATTGCTGTATCTGTTGCAACAGAAAGGCAACAGGATCAGAACAAACAAAAAGCACTTGAAATT
>JAYTIW010000004.1:0-15320 GCA_043731575.1 Minisyncoccota bacterium
GAGGTCTGTACTGATAGTCAATACGTAAAAAAAGGAATGACAGAATGGATAGATGGATGGATCAAGCGAGGTTGGAAAGGGTCAACCAAGAAGCCGGTCTTGAATCAAGATTTATGGGAAGCCTTAAAAAAAGAAGAAGATAGACTAAAGGCCTCTGGAGTGAAAGTTATATGGACCTATGTGCCAGCACACGTGGGAATAGTCATGAATGAACGAGCGGATACCATCGCGACAATGTGTGCGGATGATGCGAAAGAGTTGCAGTTGTACAGGGGGCCGCGCAACGAGTACGTTGTGTAGATAGTAGACATCAGACGAACAGACGAACAGACAACAGACTAATGCATGAATACACATACAAAAACAATTATTGCGGTGCTGGGGGTATGCGCAGGAGTTGTGATTGGAGAGAAGTCATTATATGGAAGCGAGATCGTAGCGGTCTCGCTTTTTATTTTTGCGAGTCAACTCGGTGTGTATGGATGGAGCAAGAAAAAAATAAGTAGCAATAAACAAGGGGTGCAAAGTGATGGCTCTACTGTTGCACTCATTACAGCAATCTTTTTCATTTCTCTTGCTGTTGGAATTGTACGCATGCAGTTTACAACTTCTCCAACTAGATTTATTTGTGAGACATCGTGCACATTTGAAGCACGCCTAGTAAGGCAACCAGATACACAAGATGCTTACCAAGTTATGGATGTGCGTCCTCTTGTATACAACGACATCACTGAAGTGATAGACACAGTGAATGTTCGTATACGGGTGCCACTCTATCCATTGTATAACGTAGGAGAGACTTTAACACTTAAAGGTAAAGTCACACAACCGAAAAATAATCCTCCACATGAAGGTAAGAAATCATTTGATTATGACTCGTACCTTTTACTTAAACATGTTGGAAGTGAAATGTTCTTCCCAACAGTTCTTTTACGTAAAGAAAGTACATCTACTTTCGTAGAGTCTCTTATGAAGTTCAAGCAGAGACTTGTCACTATAGTAGGTACATATGTGAATGAACCACAAGCTTCACTTGCTTCAGGTATGTTACTTGGTAATGCGCAGATGTCCAAAGAACTCACGCAAACATTTCGTATCGCAGGACTTTCCCACATCGTCGTGCTATCGGGATTCAATATTGCAATTTTAATAACAGTACTTCTACTCCTTTTGAAACCACTTCCTCTCGTGGTTCGGGTTGTTACCGCTTTCGTAGTCATTATTATCTTCGTGGTGATGGTAGGAGCCGAAGCGAGTGTTGTGAGGGCGACACTGATGGCATTTATTGCGCTAGTCGCGCTTCTTTTTGGACGGGGTTATGTGGCACATCAGGCATTGCTTTTGTCGTTTCTTGGAATCGTACTGTACTCACCGACGTCATTACTTTCGGATGTGTCACTTCATTTATCATTTCTTGCAACTGCAGGAATTGTGTATATGAGTGATGAAATAAAAAAGTATATTGAAAGCTTTTCTCTTCCAGAGGCACTTCTTTCTTTTGGATATATAGAAATAGTTACCACTACACTCGCTGCATATTTTGCTACACTTCCGTACGTGATCTATACATTCGGTACGGTGTCTGTCTACGGGCTTCTCGCTAATTTTCTTGTACTTCCTTTGGTTCCTCTTATCATGTTACTTACAATTCTCATTGCTACAGTAGCTTCACTGAATATACTCTTGGCTAGTCTTCTTGGATACATCGTCACCCTCTTGGGTGGCGTAGTAATCTGGGTGGCGCGTGCGGTTGAGAGTTTGCCTTATGCATCGTTTCTGGTGTCTCTTTCATTTACTAAAGTACTCATGCTTTATCTTTTTATAATCATCCTCTATAGATTTTTTTTTGTTCGAAGGAAAGATGAAACGTGTGTTACAAACGAAAACGAAATTACCTCTGGAATTATTTCATATTAATTCGGGTAAGATGACAATCTTACTTGTGTGTTACGCTGCAATTTTTTTATAGACTTTTTTATACATAATATAAATAACAAGACCGCCGATTACAAGTGACACACCAGAGAGGGAGGCCAAGGAGGCATGTTCTCCGAAGTAGTAGCCGATGGAGGTGATACCTACTGCCCAGATACATGACGCAACAAGAAAAGCGAATGCTGTTATGGTAGTTTTCGTATGAGCAAGTCCTGCGACAATTGGAATAAAAGCTTTGACAGATGGAATTAATTTACCGAAAAATATCCACCACATACCACGACGTGAAAATGTAGAGTGAAGTGCTGAGTGTACTTTAGTAAACGTTGCCTCATCCATGATGAGCAGTTTTTGTGCAAGAGGCTTCTCGTATTTTTTTATTAACATAAAAGTAATAATGTTTCCAAGAGTATTTCCAAGTGCTCCGGCTATCACTGTTGGGATAAAAAGAAGTGACCCAGTGCTTACGAAATATCCACAGATAATGTAGAGGAATTGTGATGACGGGAAGTTGACTGTACCATTAGCGACCATTAGGATAAAGATAGCAAGGTATGAGAATGTGGTGATGAAGGAGTGGAGATCGGGCATGGGGGTAGTATAGCGCGTATAGATGTTAGATGTTAGAGATTAGATTTTAGAAAATACAAATACTAGATTTAAGAGGGTGGTACGAAGTGCCACCCTCGTATGGTAAGTGGTACACTTAGTATTATGAATGAGTGGATAGAAGATACGAAAAAGAGAATAGTGCATTTTTTGTTTTCATATGGGAAAGTTACTTTGTGTGGAGCTCTTCTTTCTGTCAGTCTGTTGTTTGTATGTCTGATTGTCTCTCACGTTTCTCCGCACAAGTTGGAAGTTTCTTTTTTAGATGTTGGGCAAGGTGATGCAATTCTCGTACAGACCCCAAGCGGGAAGCAGATGCTTATCGATGGTGGTGCGACGAACAAAGTAATGGAAGAGTTGGCCAAGCATGTGTCATACTTTGATCACACCATCGATGTGATTGTAGCTACACACCCAGATGCGGATCATGTGACAGGGTTAATTCCTGTGCTAAAAAAGTTTGTAGTGGAGAACGTCGTCCTTTCACCAAGTGGTGGAGCGACAGGTATCTATGATGACGTGAAGAAACATATAGACGAAGAACACACAGAAGTTCATCATGGGGTAGAAGGTGACATTATTGATTTCGGTGATGGAGTTGTGGCTAGGATTTTATATCCATCAAGAAACTATGTTACCAAAAAAGATGACACCAATGATGCATCGGTGAGCATGGTCATCACCTATGGTAACGAATCTTTTTTATTAACAGGAGACTTACCGAGTATTCGCGAACCGCTACTTATTAAAGCGGGCTTACCAAGAAATATAACTGTGTACAAAGCAGGACATCATGGAAGTAAATACAGTAGCAGTGAACCACTGCTTACCTACATACGACCTGAGTATGTTGTGATCAGTGCAGGGAAAGAAAATAAATATGGTCATCCAAATCCTGAAGCTCTTGAGAGACTGCAAAAGTATAGTAAAGAAGTTATCTCAACGATAGATAAGGGTGCTATCACCTTTATAACTGACGGAAAGACAATGGAAGTGAAAGTAGAAAAGTAGTTGTTGCAAATAACTTGCAAGATTAAGTGTTAAGACTTTTTTAGAATTAAATTGAAGATATGCCAATGCTTCATGTCTCCAGCTGCAGTGTTTTCATCTTTCTCCAGTTCTTCGTTTTGTATAACTTCAAATCCAGAGATAAGTTCTGTAACTTCATCTTTTGTGTGAAAGTTCATAGTTTGATCGTTGCCCCACTGGTCTCTTTCTCCAAAAAGTTGTCCAGAAAATATACCACCTTTCTTTAAGGATGAGAAGATTTCACCCCAAACTTTTCTAAAGTTCTCTTTTGAGAGGAGAGGTAAAGATAGTTGGGCGTTTATCAGATCAAGAGATTCTGGATGGAACTCAAAGTCTTCTATTGATGTATTACTAAAAGTAAAACGATTGTCATTAACATTTTTAGCTAACTCAAGAGATGAGGGGGATGAGTCAACGGCTGTAACTACTTCAAAGTTGTTCTGTAGAAGATATTTACTCTCGTTAAGTGCCCCGGCACCTATGTCTAAAGCAGAACCTCTTTGTATAACATGTTGAACAGCCTCAATGAGCAGTGCCCGAGGAGAAGAATTTTTAGTTTCCTTGTAGTATTGTTCCCAGCCCGTAGCTGGGACAGGTTTTTCCTTGAATGGATTAAAATTAAAAGGAGGCATGAATGATTTCTAAAAGGATATCATTTTAAACAAGAGAAAGTCAAAAGCGCGACCGAGGTCGCGCTTTTCTGGATTCATTCTAGGTGCTTATAGCTTAATTTGGAGATGGAGGCCACGCTTCATGCAAGAAGTACAGATACGTACACGAGGACCGTTAGGAATACGAGCCCATTGTAGGTTAGGGTATACACGACGGTCGCCGCATGGGTTGAATTTGGTAGCACGAACAGAGTTGGAGTACTTTCCAACAACTTTTGAGCCTTTTGCGCAGAGCGGACAGATGTTTGCCATGGTGTTAGAGAGATTAGAGTATAGGGTGTAGGGTATAGTAATACGAACCCTGCTGACCGAATGTGTGTAATCGTAACATCTTTTTTACCTTTTTGCAAATTCTAAATTAGTAATTCTAAATTAGTAAGGTCTATGTTCTTCAATCTTTAACACTAGTGTAACGGCGGTCTTCACTAGTCCTTAACTGCTAACCCCTGTATACTACACTAATGAACGATCTAGTAGGCATTTCACAAGGAGTATTTCCGTTTCTTGTCATTATTTATTCTATCATTCTTCATGAGATAGCTCATGGGTATGCAGCCTATATACAAGGAGACCAAACAGCAGCGCGCGCTGGACGACTAACACTTAACCCCCTACCACATATTGACCTTGTTGGCTCTGTAATCGTACCGTTTATGGCATTTTTCAGTTTTGGTACTTTTTTTGGTTGGGCGAAGCCCGTTCCGTATAACCCTCATAATATACAAAGTAACCTTGGGGTTGCATTTGTTGCGTCCGCAGGTATTCTCACTAACCTTCTTTTAGCTTTTATCGCTGGAGTTGCTTTTAAAATACTCCTTATGCAAGGACTTCTTACACCAGAACTCGGAAAAGGGATTTACACTATTATTTCTGTGAACATTTCACTCGCATTCTTTAACCTCATCCCAATCCCCCCATTTGACGGAATGGCTATTATAGAAGCACTATTCCCACGAGTAGTTATCACAAGGAGATTCATGTATAGTCCAATATTCATGATTGTGGCCATCCTGATAGCATATGTCCTTTTTGGATTTTTCATGCCGCACATATTTTCATGGATACAGCTTATCTTAATGTAATTTAGGGTCATTACATTTTTTAAGAAGAAGTGGAGAAGTGTCTTTTACTTTTGTCTTTTATGTCCTATACTACTAGGTACAATGAGATCGATCCTTTCTGTACAATCAAACAAAAATAATTCCTCAGTCACTCAAAAAAAGGCTGTACAAAAAGGTGTCAATCTCAACTTGAAGGGTAAACAAGCGGTAGCTTCTCCATATGTAAAGAAATTAAAGCGTTATGTAAAACAAGGACTAAAATCTATCCTCCTTTCTTCAACGTTTCATAGTTCATTTAAGGTTGTTGCAACTGTGAGTGTTGTAGTTTTAATGCTCTACGGGTCATATCTTTATATCGGAAAAACGTTTGCGAATGAAGTTGTGATTTCACAGTCAGAAATTGTTGCTCGAGTGGATAAGTTGGTGACGCTTCCTAAAGAAGAGCCATATGAAATTGTTCGTGTGCAAGACGAGGAAGATTTACGAAAACAAAACTCTTTTTACAAAAACATTAAGGAAGGTGACTATATACTTATGTATAAGAATATCGCGATTATTTATGACTTACGAAATAACAGTATTGTAGGTATAAAAAGAGACTGAATCAGACTTTGGACTTTAGTTCGTAGACTTTAGAAAGAATTCAGAAAGTAAAAAAGTCATTTTAAATATAAGGTAAATAGCTTTTAAGCTTTTCTGTATTTCGCATTAAAAAGCTACAATCCACAAGCTAAGATCTAAAGTCTGTCGATATTTATTTGCAAAAAGGTAATTTCTCTGGTAGTATTCTACATACTATTCTATATTTTTAGTTTGTTTTTATGCCTACAATTAATCAACTCATAAAGAAATCACGTTCTGTAACTGTACGGAAGTCAAAGTCTGTTGCTATGACACGTGGTTTCAACGCTATCTCAAACAAGCCTAATTTTTATAATTCTCCATTTAAACGTGGGGTATGTATTAAGGTGACAACATCAACTCCAAAGAAGCCTAACTCAGCTCTTCGAAAAATCGCCCGCGTACGTCTTACAAACGGCCTTGAAGTAACAGCCTATATTCCAGGCGAAGGGCACAAGCTTCAGGAACACTCTGTGGTAATCCTCCGTGGTGGTCGTGTGAAGGATTTGGCTGGAGTGCGGTACCATATCGTTCGTGGAAGACTAGACGCTACAGCGGTTGATAAGCGTCGTCAGGCACGTTCACTCTATGGAACTAAGCGTCCAAAAGCAGGAGTAGCACCAGCAAAGAAGAAATAGCAAAATGTAAAATCATCCCATTTACTTTGTCGCTACGAGATTTTTCTCAGTCGCCGTAGATCTACTACGTCTTCTTCCAAAAATCTCTAAGCTTCGCGTAACTGGAATAATTTTCCATTCTGCAAACACAATACAAAAGCGACGTCGTAGACGTCGCTTTTGTATTGTGTGATACAATCATAATCATGAAAATCGCCACATATAATGTAAGAAATTTATTTGACCCGGGGACATTTCTTGATGAGCGAGCACCCAATGCTGTGGATGAAGTATTTTTTAACAAGAGAATCACATATCTTACAAGCTATTTTAAGGATTTAGACCTTGACGTTATTTGTCTTCAAGAAATTGGTGGAGAAAAAGGTGTAACACTTATAGGAGATGCACTTGGGTATGACTATTTTTTTGCGAAGCCTAATAAGCGAGGTATTAGAATGGCAGTAATGTATAAAAAAGCACTTACAGGTGTTATTAGTTGTGAAAGTGTTTCTCTTGGTGAGCTTAGCGTTCCAAGTATTGCGACATACGGAGATACAGACCATTTAGCTAAAGTAACAAATAGACGAGATGCTCTTGTGGTAGATATTGCGTATCAAGGAAAATGTCTTCGAGTCGTAACATTTCACCTTAAGAGTCTTCTTCCGGAGTATTTTGAAGGAGATGATATAGAGAATGACAGAAAGGCACACGTTGAAGCGAAGTTTCGCTGTGTGTTGTACAAAATGCTTGAGTTACGTGGGCTTCGAGCACTTGCTGATAAGAGTATTGATGAAGGGAAAGATGTGATTTTCTTAGGAGACTTCAATGATAACAACAATAGTAGTGGTTTAGATATTCTAAAATCAAGCAATAAAGAGGAGTGTATTCTGTACGATGTTCTTGTTGGGTATCAGAAAGATAAAACGACCCACTACCACAGAGGTAATCAACTTACCTTTGACACAATTCTTGTATCAAAGGGAATTAAAGATATGGTTAAAGGGGTTTCGGTAGAAAATAAAACCCTCAAAGATTACAGTATTTTAGGTCCTGGAGAAATTGAATATGAAATAGAAAGTGATCACGCGCTTATTTTTATTACTCTGTAATAAAAATAGAGAAGAGGATAACTTTTAATAAAAGGAAAGAAGGTGGTTTATACTTGAGGTACACAGAGGATGAATTTTATTATTTACACATCATCTAATTTACAGTTATGCTACCAGAACTACTAAGTGTTTTTGGGGGGAACGGAGGAGGAGTTTTTGTCGGCATTATTATGGCAGTTCTTGCTTTTCTACTGGTTTTGATTATTCTCATGATTGTTTCCCTTTGGAAAATCTTTACCAAAGCTGGACAGCCAGGATGGGCTGCGATTATTCCTTTTTACGGGAATTATGTTTTGGTGCAAGTTGCCCGACTTCCGGTTTATTATTTTATTATCATGGTTGTTCCATCATTGTTAGTAATTGTAAACATAAAAATACCTTCCCCAGTAGATTCTTTTGTCGGCATAATCACATTTATTGTATACGGTTTCACTATGTATAATGTGAGTAAGCAATTTGGTAAAGGTATTGAGTATACGCTCGGAATGATTTTCTTACCATTTATTTTCTATCCAATGCTTGCGTTTGGAGGTGCTGTATACCAGCAAGAACAAGTTTCGTATGACCATGAACCATCTGAGATTTTACCTGGAAATAATGTTCCAACAGAAAGTCCTGTGGTTACAGCAGTAAATAAGACACCTGTAACAGAAGTTCAACAGAAAGTTGAGTAACGTATAAAAGAATAGAGTATTACAAGCACGAGCCGCCCGAAGGGCGGCTCGTGTTTTACGTTTTTTGCTATTTCTATCTTTTTATTGTAGTATAAAGAACACTCGTTATTGAGTATCGAAAGTATTACTGAAATAACATCTTGTGGAGTACCTAAACTTTCGGGGAACAATTACACAAGAAAACTAATAAGGATGTTGACTATTTTATTTGCGTCAACTTATTTTCCGGGAAGAAAGAAAATAAAGTTGACGTGATTATTTATATAGTCGTTACACTCCTTAAAATAATCATATGCGCCGAAAAGTTAAAAACAGAAATATCGTGGGACCTGATTCCCGATACAATTCTACAAAAGTGTCCAAGTTCATCAACTATGTGATGGAAGGTGGAAAGAAATCAACTGCACAAGACATCGTCTACAGTGCTTTCGATATCATCAAAGAAAAGCTAAAGATTGAAGATCCGATGGAGACATTCAATATGGCTCTTCAAAACGCTGGACCAGTAACTGAAGTACGTTCACGCCGTATCGGTGGAGCTAACTACCAGGTGCCACGAGAGGTTCGTGAAGATCGTCGCTTTATGCTCGCGCTTCGTTGGATCCTTGAAGCTGCGAATAATAAGAAGGGAAAGGCTATGCGTTTCAAGCTAGCTGACGAACTTATGGCAGCAGCGAATAACGAAGGAACAGCAGTGAAGAAAAAGGAGGATACACACAGAATGGCGGAATCGAACAAAGCCTTTGCTCACTTTGCCTGGTAGTTTTCAAAAGAAATTAGCGCATTACTTTTTGTCATCCGCTTGCTAGCTCCTGACATCTTCGCAGCCAAACTGCTCGAGCTACGAAATTTTTCTCAGTCGAAGTACTGTCTCGTACATCTTCCTCGACAAATTTCTAGGCTTCTCGTACTGCATCCAATTTCTTTTGAAAATTCATCTTGCTGATTGAGTTTTGAAATGACACAAGCGCGACCGAAAGTCGCGCTTGTGTATTGTTTCATGGGAATTTTCTTACGAAAACCTCTTGGCTAAAATCTGTATTTATGGTAGCATAGTAGCTACTGCAGAAGCGGTTTTTCTTTTCCTTATTTATTAATTATTAAAGAACATTTGGACATTGTCACGTTTTGCGAAGCAAAACGTGACATCTAAAATCTAATGTCTAACATCTAATCACTATCACCATGGCTCGCGACTATCCACTTAACAAAACACGTAACTTCGGAGTTATTGCTCACATCGACGCTGGTAAGACTACTACTACCGAGCGTATTCTTTTCTATACTGGAGTTTCACATAAGATTGGTGAAGTACACGATGGAGCGACCGTGATGGACTGGATGGAACAGGAACGTGAGCGTGGTATCACAATCACTTCTGCTGCGACTACTGCATTTTGGAATCCAACATATATGTCAAAGGAGGATGTTTCTAAGAAATGTCGCTTCAATATCATTGACACCCCAGGACACATCGACTTTACGATTGAAGTAAAGCGCTCACTCCGTGTGCTTGACGGTGCTGTTGTGGTGTTCGATGGAGTAGCTGGAGTTGAACCACAGTCTGAGACTAACTGGAGGTATGCGTCAGATGCTATGGTGCCTCGCATTTGTTTCATCAACAAGCTCGACCGAATGGGAGCTAACTTCGACAAAGCGTACGCGTCTATTCTTGATCGACTTTCTAAGAAAGCCGTTCGTATGCATATGCCAATTGGCGCTGAAGAAAATTTTGACGGTATTATCGACTTGCTTACTATGAAAGAAATCAAGTTCACAGGAGATAAAGGAAAGGACGTTGGAACTGCGGAGATACCAAGCGAACTTCTCGAAGAAGCCAAGAAGCGTCGAGCCGAAATGGTAGAGAAGATTGTTGAGACAGATGAAGAATTAATGACACAGTATCTTGAAGGGAAGGAATTCACACAAGAAGTCCTTAAAGCCGCACTACGAAAGGCAACAATTTCAAATGACATCTTTCCAGTATTCTGTGGATCAGCGCTTAAGAATAAAGGGGTACAGCTCGTATTAGACGCAGTTATCGATTACCTCCCGTCACCACTTGATATCGCACCACCAAAAGGACTTGACGGTAACACCGGTGAGCCAATGACTGTTGAAGTATCAGACACTGCACCATTTACTGCGCTCGCATTTAAATCTATGGCTGATCCTTTCGTTGGACAACTTACCTTCTTCCGTGTTTACGCTGGAAGTCTTGAAGCAGGATCATATATTTATAATTCTACAAAAGAAAAGAAAGAACGTGTATCACGTATTCTTCGTATGCATGCTAATGAGCGGGAAGAAGTAAAAGTTGTGTATGCTGGAGAAATTGCAGCTGCGGTAGGTCTAAAAGATACGGTGACATCAGATACTATGTGTACCGAAGATCATCCAGTTATTCTTGAACGTATCGTTATTCCTGAGTCTGTTATTTCTATGCGTGTTGAGCCAAAGACAAAAGCTGACCAAGAGAAGATGGGTATCGCACTTTCTAAACTTGCTATCGAAGATCCAACATTTCGTGTTGCGTCAGACCCAGAGACACTTGAGACTATCATTTCAGGTATGGGAGAGCTTCACTTGGATATCATCGTTGATCGTATGCGACGTGAGTTTAATGTCGAGGCAAATACTGGTAAGCCACAAGTTGCATACAAGGAAACTATCTTGGGGTCTGCTAGTGGAGAAGGAAAGCACATTAAACAGTCCGGTGGTCGTGGACAGTATGGTCACGTAAAGATTAATATCAAGCCTATTGATTATTCTATTGATAAAGAAGATTTGCCAAAGAATACTAAGCGATACGATGGGTTCGAGTTCATCAACTCACTTAAAGGTGGTGCTATTCCGCAGGAGTTCGTACCAGCGGTAGAAAAAGGACTTCGTGAGTCAATGGATAGAGGTGCAGTTGCGGGTTTCAAGCTTGTGGACGTGTCATGTGAGGTCTACGATGGATCATTCCACGAAGTGGACTCTTCAGAAATTGCATTTAAGTTAGCTGCAGGTATGGCTCTCACTGATGCTCTTGCAAAAGCTAAGCCAGTTATTCTTGAGCCTATTATGAAAGTAGAAATCGTTACACCGGATAAATTCTATGGAGATATTACTGGTAACCTCTCATCAAAGCGTGGACAGATAGAAGGAATGGACGAGAGAGGTCAAGACAAAGTGGTCAAAGCCCTTGTTCCACTTGCAGAAATGTTCGGGTATGTGAACTCACTTCGTTCTATGACAGAAGGTCGCGCGACATTCACGATGGAATTCGGGAAGTATGATGTGGTGCCTCAGAATATCGCAAAAGACATCGCCGAGAACAAGAAATAAATCACCCCATCTACGTTGTCGCTACGAGATTTTTCTCAGTCGCCGTACTAGCATGTACGTCTTCTTCTAAAAATCTCTAGGCTCCTAGTATCTGGAATAATTTCTTTCTTGTTTAGATGCAAACACAAAATTAACAACACAAAAGCGGTCTCGAGCGGGGCCGCTTTTGCAATTTTACCTAAGATTTTCTTATTATTCTTACAAAAAACTTGCAAAATCCGAGAGAGAGAGATACTTATAGGTATATAAGCTTAAAATATTTTTATGTCACCTGATCACGCACCACAGCAGCCGATTAAAAAAAGTGAGATAGATACTCTTAAAGACCAGATTGAAGCGGCTGACGCAAGCTACGATAGTGCTCTCGCCGAAAAGTTACGAGGGGATCTGTCCACATTAGAAGCGCAAAGTAAACCAGAAAGTGTCATGGGGATTATTTCAAGTGGAGACCCATTGGCGATCCAACAACTTGATGAAAGATTTGCAGTTGCACCTCAAAAGAAAGTAACTGACGAACCACTGCATGACGCTCACGTCGAGGTACAAAGAGAGCATGAATCACAAAAGGAACAAGAAGAATTGGAGGCATACAGGAGAAAACAGGAGGCTATACAAAATGCCGCAAATAGAAAAGTGGCCGATATTTTTTCGGCCAGGTCTAGCAACGAAGGTCGTAAAAAGATTGACATGATCAGAGCACTTATCGAGCTCTCTCGTCAGGCTCGAAAGGACAAGGGGGCTATTGGTTGGGCCCCATACAAAGAGGCTCTAGGAAGTCAGATTAAAAATGTTAAAAATGAATCTGAAAGGGCTGCGCTAGAGGAATTGGTTGATGGGCAGGTGTTAAACACCCTTGCACAAGGCCCCATCAGTGCTGAAGGCCTTAGAAGAAGAGAACGAAAGGATATTGAGAGCGGAAGAACGGAAGTAGAAGCAAAGGAAATTGCTCAAAACCTTGCGAGGGCAGATGCCGAAAGACAAACTGAAGCAGAAAAGACTCTTGCAAAGTTGGGGGTAGATACATATAATCTATAATTGATAAGGCTCTAGACTAGATATTCTACATGAGAATATCTAGTCTAGAGCCATTGTATTTAGCTATTGTTTTATCAACACGTAAAGATTGGAAGATTTCGGTATACTTGAAGTAATGAAAAAAATTATATGTTCTCTAATAGTACTCCTTAGCGTGTCATATGTATCAGCAGCTCAGTGTGTTGATCTACAAAGTGTGCTCAGTAAAGGTGCAGAAAATGCTAAAGTTCTTTCACTTCAAAATTTTCTTTTTGAAAAAGGATACCTCAAAGCAAAACCAAATGGGTATTTTGGTGGAGGGACAGTAGCTGCAGTGAAAGCGTATCAAAAGAGTTTAGGATTTGAACAAGCTGGAAGTGTAGGCCCCGGTACACGAGCTGCAATTAAAAAAGCAACATGCGGAGCAAGTGATCAAGCTGTTCAAACAGCAATAAACACTCAAACGATTATAACTACAAAAACAGAAACTGTTTACAAACCATCAGTGCCAACTGTTACTACACCGAGTGGTCTTCGTAATGCACAGCGTCGTGAAGATCTAGAAAAACTTCTGCGTGCCATTTATCGTCGCTTCACTGATACGCGAGGTGTTCACCCTGTGTATGTAATTGACACTCTTATTGAATTGTGTGTTAAGCCTATGTATATTCCTTCTACTGCCACCGCAACAGAAGTTCTTGTTCTTGTGACACCTGATTCACCATGTAAAGACTACGTAGATATTGCGTACCTTTCTCCATCATATCTATCACGTATTCCTCGCGACCCAAGTCTTGCTACATCAAGCACTCTCACTGGATATATGATTACCCGTAGCGAGTCTAATGATATAACACTTTCTGCTAAGAGTCCTGAAGACGGGGCAATTATTAAAGTAACGTGTAACTTCAATGGGTTTTGTCCAGAGATTAAACAGATATCAACGGTGACATATGGTGCACCAGTGTTCTCTTCTAGTAGTAGGGCTATTATCATACGAGATGCAACACCAAAAGATCCCCTTATTTTTTACGGTAAAAATTTTACCGCAACAAATACTGTTGCATTAGTTTCTAACTACACAGGAAAGCGCTATCTTTTAGGAACATTTGCTTCAACGAATGGAATGTCTCTTCCGCTTACCGGCACAAGCACTCATCAGTCGTACTCATGCGGTACAGACTGTAATGAGAAGATTCCGCTTGGAGACTACAGCTTCACCATTGTGAATGATGGAGGGAAAAGTAATCAAGGGTATCTGACTTTTAAAGGTATAACAACATCTTCTATTTCTACACGGAGCTCTTCTTCTGTGACACCAAATACTAAAAAAGTAAAAGTAGGGTCTATTGCTATTAGTGCTGGAGTTCCGATAAAACTAAAGTCGCTCGTACTTACATCAACTAGCACATCATCGGTACTCCCAGGTAAAATAAGTAACTTTGTTCTTAAGGATGCTATGGAAGGGACTTCTTATAGTGGGCCAACATTTTCATTTGCTAACCAACCTCTCTACGAAAATCAGACGAGAGCCTATGACCTTTATGTAGATGTTGCAGAGGTGGAGACGCATCAGTCAGGGTTCATAACCTACGGAGGGACGTTTACTATTACTGATACGCTGACTGGTGCTGATATGGATCTGCCAATTAAGGAGATAGCGTTTACGGTATCGTACTAAACAGACTGTAGACGTTAGACTGTAGACTTTAGATAAATACAAACGCAGGGATTTTTTGGCCATGAACCCCGCCAAAAAATCCCCCCCATAAGAAATGATACACTTCTTTGTATGAAAACTTTTAGTGAAAGGGTTGTTGAAGCCGTCATGACCATTCCGTTCGGAAGAGTAACCACGTACGGCAGGCTTGCAAGAGCCTGTGGTGCCGGCCCTATGGCGTCACAATCAATCACCGGAATATTAGCAAAAGCTCACAGAGAACAAGGATTAGATATACCTTTCCATCGTATCGTTTACGCCAACGGCACTATTTGGATTGATGACCAGTATCGTACCAAACGTCTTGCTTTCTATAAAAAAGAAGCGATCATCATCGAAAAAGGAAATAAAATAAAAGATTTTGAGAATATTGTATTTGATTTTAAGTAAGTAGATAGCCTCAAGTATTCCTTTTAATATGGTTCATTCCAAGCTATACTTTAACCAATGGAAAGAATACATGCATTTTTTGCTTCTGTCTTGATGCTCTTTAGTGGATTATTCGGCGGTGCACCTGTAGCACCTGTAGCACCTGTAGCACCTATTGCTCCGGTTACTCAGACATCTGTAGTCATCATCAGTTCAACCACCACTGACAGTGTAAATAGTGTAAATAGTGTAAATAGTGATATTTTGTCTCAAAATTCCCTCAATACTTTTTATGAAAATGGTGTAAAAGTGAGAGACACAATCAAGACAAGTAATTATCTCCCTTATCAACATAAGGGAATGTATCAATTAAAAGGTGTAACAATTACTTATTATCAAAATGATAGTGTTGCAGCAGGTGTAGTAATGCAAGGATTCAATCCAATGTCGTTCGCCTATCTAGATTAGACCTCTTTCAAAAGTCCCCCTCCCACTATACACTTAGTGTATGTACACTAAAATAATCAAACTCAACGATGAGAAGTTTAGAAGAAAGACAGG
>JAYTIW010000005.1:0-5991 GCA_043731575.1 Minisyncoccota bacterium
GTGGCTCATTCATTTGACCAAAAACAAGGACTGTCTTATCCAAGACGCCAGACTCTTCCATTTCTCGATAGAGGTCATTCCCTTCACGAGATCGTTCACCAACTCCTGCGAAGATTGAATACCCTGCGTGCTCGCTCGCAATGTTACGAATGAGTTCTTGGATAACCACCGTCTTACCAACACCTGCTCCGCCGAAGAGTCCAACTTTACCACCTTTTAGGAAGGGACAGATGAGATCCACAACTTTAATCCCCGTCTCAAGTACTTCTGCTTTTGTAGACTGCTCATCAAAAGAAGGAGCAGCTCGGTGAATCGGATATTTCTTTTTAGTCACAACAGCAGGCTTCTGGTCAATTGGATTACCAACAACATCAAACATGCGTCCAAGAATCTCAGGACCAACCGGCACTGAAATGTATTCTCCAGTATCTATCACTTCCATGCCACGAGTGAGGCCGTCCGTTGAAGACATAGCGACAGCACGTACATCATTGAAGCCTAAGTGTTGTGCAACTTCAAGTGTAAGAAGTGCTCCTTGGGGGTTAGTGAGTGTGAGCGCGTTTTTAAGTGCTGGCACGCCGTTTGTAAACGTAATGTCTACAACTGGCCCGACGATTCTTGTGATTGTTCCTTTGTTATGTGTTGTTGTCATAGTAGTGATGTTATGTTGGTAATGGTTATTAATCTGTAATTCCGAGCAAGTCTTTTAATTTTTGTTTTTCTTCTTCATTTTCTGCCGCTTTTTTTAGTAACGGTATTAAATCTTGATTTCTAAATTTTTGGTTATTCCTTAGTTCTAAAAATTCTTCGAATGTTACGAGTGTGACTTTTATTTTTTCTCCTCCATCTAACGCTTGCTCAGCTACCTTATTGCAGTTCTTAGCTATAAAAAAATAATTATTCCACTCCAGCTTTGTCATATTGGATGGATCAGAGCTAAACCATTCCTGCCATTCTTCTGTAGAATAACCAGTCTCTTCGAGAAGCTCTCTTTTCGCGCCTTCAAGTGGCGTTCCTTGCTCGATACTCCCTCCAGGAATAGAAATAAACAGCTCCTTCATCGGCTGTTCTTCGTGATTAATAATAATCTTGTTTCCAACAGTTGCAAGAATAGAGGCACAATCTCTTCGTTTTAAAGCTTCAAATGTTTCTGTAGACCCATCGAACATCTCTTGATCCCAATGATACACGTCAAAAATCACTCCTTCAAAAACTTTTTTTGCATTGTCGGGAATTTTTTTCATAGATATTTAGTAGTAGTTGTTCATTTTCTCACAGAAGCGCTTGATGTCAAAAATTGTTTCATATTCGAGGGGGGAAGTTTGCGAGGAGACGTAGTAGGTCTACGTTGACAAGCAAACTTGGACCCGCAACAAAGAAGATGGAATAATTTTTGACATCAAGCGGTGAGAGCCATAGCACCGGAAGATATCTCAGCTATCTCTTGTGTCACCGCTCCTTGGCGAGCACGGTTATAGTATAGTTTAAGGTCGTCTTGAAGTTCCTTTGCATTATCAGTTGCACTCTTCATGGCAAACATTCGCGCAGTATGTTCTGATGCATAACTTTCTAGTATCGCCCCATAAATAATATTGTGAAGCATCATCGGAATAATACTTGAAAGCACTGTATCTTGATCTGGCTCGTACGCATACCGTGGCTCACCTATTCTATCTGGCTCACCTTCTGAAGAAAATGGGAGTAGCTGAAGGAGTGCTGGGGCGAAAGAACTTCCTGAAATAAAATGTGTATAGAGTATTCGGACGGCACCAATCTTCTTTTCTTTATACCAATTTACAATCAGTGTCGCTGTAGCATGAGCATCATCCCCTGTGATAAGAGGGTGGTTAAACGAGGCCAACACTTCAAGATTGAGTTTCTTTGCAACTTTTTCTGCGTATTTACCAAAGGCAATAATCTTGAGATTCTTACGGTCTTCTTCTTTATATTTTTCGATAAGCTTTCGATAGACATTCACGTTGTAACTTCCACATAACCCTTTATTAGAAGCAATGAGAACAACAACTTCTCCTTGCACTCCATTAGATTTAAGAAGTTCATGACGGGTACCTCGATCAAGAGAAATATCGTGTAAAATATGTTGTGCCTCGGTGTGGAACGGACGAAGCAGTAGCGCGCTATCAATAGCCTTCTTCATCTTCGAAGCAGAAACCATCTCCATCGTTTTGGTGATTTTCTTAATGCTTCCGATACTTTTTATTTTTTCTTTTATTACTTTTGTTTGCATACTTCGTCGCAGAAGGTCGCAGACTGGACGCAGAAGGTAGCGGACAGAATGCGAATACGTTCTCTATTTTTATTCTACTTTTGTGTACATATTCCCGTATGAGGTGAGTGCTTCCTTAAGATTCGACTCAAGCTCATCTGACCATTCTTTTGCAAGCTTCGTAAGTAAATCGCTGTATGAAGCTGACACATAGGTATGTAGCCCTTTCTCCCATGCGGAAACTTCTAGAATAGTAACACCATCCACAAACCCATTGTTCACTGCATAAATAGATGACACTTGAAGCCCAACCGAAAGTGGTGCTCCATTTAATTGTTTAAGTATTTCAGCTGTTCTCTTTCCTCGTTCAATAGTCTTCTTGGTATCAACATCAAGATCAGAATCAAATTGTGAAAAGCTTTCAAGTTCACGGTACTGCGCCATCGCGAGTTTCATCTTGCCAGCATTTTTCTTCATCGCTTTTGTTTGAGCAGATGATCCTACGCGTGACACAGATAGTCCAACATCAATTGCTGGTCGCATACCTTTATAAAATAAATTAGCGTCAAGGAAGATTTGCCCATCAGTAATAGAAATAACATTTGTAGGAATATACGCTGACACATCTCCTGCTTGGGTTTCGATAATTGGAAGTGCGGTGATTGATCCTCCTCCTGCTTCTTCGTTGCGACGACACGCTCGTTCAAGAAGACGTGAATGAAGGTAGAACACGTCTCCTGGGTATGCTTCGCGTCCTGGTGGGCGCTTAAGAAGGAGCGACATCTCACGATATGCGATAGCATGCTTAGAAAGGTCATCGTACACAACAAGGACATCTTTTTTCTTGTTCATGAAATATTCTGCAATAGCAACTCCAGAGTATGGTGCTAGATACGAAAGTGTCGCTGAGTGTGATGCACCTGCTAAAACAACGACCGTGTACTCCATTGCTCCTGCTTCTCGAAGCTTCTCTACAATTTGAGCAATCTTAGACTCCTTTTGTCCAATAGCCACATAGATACAAATAACCCCCGTCCCTTTTTGATTGATGATAGCGTCAATAGCAATAGTAGTTTTACCAGTCTGACGATCTCCAATAATAAGTTCACGCTGCCCCCGACCAATAGGGATCATGGCGTCGATTGCTTTAATGCCCGTCTGAAGAGCTTGTGTAACTGGTTCTCGTTCCATAACTCCTGGCGCAATTTTCTCTACAAGTACGCGATCGTTAAGTTCAGAAAGCGGTTCACCATCAAGCGGATTCATAAGAGGGTCAACAACTCGAGAGAGAAGTGACTCACCCACTGGAATGGAGAGCACTTGTTTTGTTCGAGTAACTTCCTGCCCTTCACACACGAGATCAGCTCCACTTATAATCACAACACCAATCATGTCAGACTCAAGGTTAAGTGCAAGACCACGAGCCCCAGAAGCAAAAGTAACTTCTTCTAAACTTGCGCAAGAAAGAAGGCCTGAAACTCGTGCAATACCATCACTCACCGAAACAACAGTCCCAACTTCTTGTATTAAAACGGTGGTTGAGAGGTCTGCTATCTTTTGTTCGAGTTCTTGAATTATTTTTTCTACTGACATATAGGTAGTGGTTAGTTCTTAGTGGCTAGTAATTAATAATATTTTTAATGTAACAATTGTTTGATGATTCTTTCTGCACTTCCGTCATACATTATCCCTTTAAACTTTGCTTTGAATCCAGCGAGGATATTTTTATTAATAACTACTTCATAAGGAGCTCCAATATCTCCCACCATCCCTTTTATTTTTTCTACTACCGGGGGCGAAAGTTTAAACGGAGACTCAATTATAACGGTATCTTTTTTGTGCACACTAGAAGAAATCTGAATGAGATCCTGTTTAATAGAAGGAAGAAGTACTAATAACTTATATTTAGTAAGCAGCTCTATAATATCATTAAGCGATGATTTTTTAGTAACAAGAGAGATGGCAAGTGTACGAGATAGCGACATAAAAGGTTACATTTGCATGGAAGCAACGAGTTTATTATTATCTTCTTCTGTCATCTCTTTCATAAGAGTCTTAGCATAAAGTTTAGCTACAAGATGGGGGGCTTTTTCAGCAAAAGCTTTCTCGACATCCGCAGTTATTCTAGATTCCTGTTCATCTATTTTTAGCATACGGGCGGCAATGGATTCTTGTGCTTCTTGTTCAATAGTAAGAGCAAGGCTACGAGCAAGCGCTTCACCATTTGCAACAAGAGCGTCTCGTTCTTTACGAGCAGATTTTAATATCTCGTTTTTCTGTTCTTCTGCAGAGAAAAGAGCTTTTTCAGCATCTTTCGCTTGATTAAGACCATGTTCTATAATACTGTGACGTGTATCGATAGTGGATCCAATTTTCTTAAAGAAAAACTTATTGAGAAGAAAGAGAATAATAAGGAAGTTGAAAAAGTTGGCAAGTGCTACGTGCCAGTTGAATCCAACAGAACCTAGAATGTTTAATATTTCAGACATAACAAGATGTTAGATCTTAGACTTTAGATTTTAGATGTGAATTTCTAACATCTAGCATCTAAACTCTACTATCTATTTTAAAAGGAAGAACGCAACAAGAGCGAAGATAGCTGTTGTTTCTGTCATTGCAACACCGATAATCATCTTAGAAAAAAGAGACCCCTCGATATCTGGGTTACGTCCAATCGCTTCCATGGTCTTACCCACGAGATACCCTTGTCCGATAGCTGTTCCTACCATAGCTAAGATACACATTCCTTTCGCGATATAAATTGCTGCTTCTGGTGTCATATAAATACAGTTGTTAGTTATTAGTTATTAGTTATTAGTTGAATACTACTAGCGTGTAGAATCAACAGATTCCAAAACCTGTCAATAAAAATTCGCCTACTCGGCTTTGTGACACAGTATAGCAAATAGAATGAACGTTTGCATTATTTACTATTAATTAATGTCCTTCGCCTTCTTTTTTAAGGACAAGAGAGTAATACACCGTAACAAGTGCCACAAAGACAATTGATTGTACGATGCCAACAAGAACACCCATCCCCATCCATAATGCTGGAACTCCGAAGGCAAAAGCTCCAAGTAAAATCACCGTGAGAACTTCATGAGCAAAAAGGTTACCAAAAAGACGAAGGGAGAGGGAGAGCATTTTGGCAAGTTCCGAAATGATTTCGATAAGTCCAACAAAAAAACCGATAATAGCAACGAGTCCTTCACCAAATCCTTTTTTAAACCCTTTAATAACTTGTTTTATTTGAATAAAATGTGAAAGATACCCCATAACCCCCTGTTCTTTCATACCAACGATTTGCATAGTTACTATAACAGCGAGAGCTAATCCAAAAGTTGTATTAAAGTCAGTTGTCGCTCCACGGAAAAATGGAACGTGTTTGCCATCAATCACCAAAGAGAATCCTGATATACCTGGCATCATTGGAAGCAAGTTCGCAACAAGCAGATAAAGCATCAGCGACCCTACGTATGGAATTACTTTATGAGCTTTATGTCTATCACCTATAATAGAAGTAATAAAATTTTCTATCATTTCGTAGAGGATTTCCATGAGATGTTGAAATCTTGAAGGAATAAGACGGAAACGAGATACTCCAATACAAAGCCCAATTAAAAGAATTGTTATAAAAAGAATCGTAAGGGAAGATGTCGCAACAGTAATAGGACCAATGTCTCCCAAAAGAGGTGCTGCGATTGTTGGTATCTCTTCGTGTACTTGAAAAAAACTTCCAGCTACTTCACTAGAAATTTCAGCTG
>JAYTIW010000006.1:0-14857 GCA_043731575.1 Minisyncoccota bacterium
GGGCGACTTTCATTCTTTTCTCAAAAAAAGTGACAGGTATTGCCATTTATGCTAGAATTGTTTCTACGTTACAAGAAATTATAACGTCAAAAAAGCCGCTTTAGCTCAGTTGGTAGAGCAACTGTTTTGTAAACAGTAGGTCCTCAGTTCGAGTCTGAGAAGCGGCTCCATAAATAATGGCGAAGCCTTATTTAGAGCCGCTTCAATAAGTGGCCTGCGCCACTTGTGGCAGACTCGATGGGCGGAGCGTTATGAGTCTAGCAAGCCGAATCGCGAGCGGCGTGATTAGTAAATCATGCCGGGAGGCTACTGCGAGTCCGATGAGCGACGGCGAAGAGGAACTTGTAGTCGAGTCTGAGAAGTGGCTCCCTAAAATACATGGAGTATATTTACTCTTCACTACTTTCCACTCTCTATTTTCCATATATGATCGATACAAAAAAGTACACCTTCACATTTTTCGTAACCACTGCAATCTTTGCTACGGCTTTTTTTGCATCCAACTTTTTCTCTCAAAAGCGTGTTGAAAATGTAAAATTCATTCAAGACAGTATTGCAATCGATATCCTTTCGAGTGAAACTCAATTTGATCTTCTTAAAGAGGTGTCATGTCAGAATGTGAATGAGTCAATGCTTTCTCCAGAGCTAAATGCACTCGGAGATAAACTTTCTCATACAGAAAGCGAGCGTGGTGAAAAAGATGAAGATGTTATCTATCTTAAAAAATACTATTCTCTTCTTCAAGTAAAAGACTACCTTCTTTCAAAAAAGCTTGCTGAAAAGTGTGGTAGTAAAAAGAAGCAAGTGTTTATTATTTATTTTTACTCGAACAAAGGTACATGTGCCGATTGTCAAAAAGAAGGGTATGTCCTTACACGTTTAAAAGAAAAATATCCAGAGCTTCGAGTGTACTCATTTGACTACGATCTTTCTCTATCTGTCATTGATTCTTTAAAGGCAATTTATCGTATTAAACCATCACCACTCCCTGCACTTGTGATTGAGGATACAATGTATACTGGATACAGATCAATTGAAGAACTCGAGGCACTTCTCCCAGATACACTTAAAGAAGCTACAACAACAGCCTTTACAGCTTCGACAACTGCTGCAACTTCTAAAAAATTAAAGTAGCATCCTGCATGTTCATGTATTTCACCACTTTCTACTCTCTATCTTCTATTATCTACGTATGATTGGTTCAATTCTCCAAGCTTTCATGTACCCTTTTATATTTCTTTCATTGTACTTTCAGGTACTTCTTTTAATTTCATTTTTTGAAAATAAAAAGAAGATAAAGGAAGAGGAAGATCAAACAGTAAGTTCTTATCCAAGTGTTACTATTGCTGTTCCATGTTGGAATGAAGAGAAAACTCTTCCAGGAACTCTGGATTCATTGCTTGCTCTTAATTATCCAAAGGACAAACTCTCAATAATTGTTGTTGATGATGGAAGTACTGATGGTACGTTTATGATTGCAAAAAAGTATGAAGCACAACATACTAATCAAATTCTTGTAATCAAAAAAGAAAATGGAGGTAAGCACACTGCAGTTAACCTCGCACTTACGGAAGCAAAAGGGGAGCTATTTGGATGCCTTGACGCTGACTCATTTGTTGATAAAAATGCACTTCGGATTATTGTTGCCTACTTTGTAAATCACAAAGAAGCTATGGCTGTGACGCCGTGTATTCATATCAGATCACCAAAGACAATTATTCAGCGTATTCAAGCAATTGAATATTTACTCGGAGTATTTTTACGAAAGTCATTTGGCCAGCTTGATGCAATTCAGGTGACACCTGGACCATTTTCTATTTTTAAGCGAGAAATTTTTGCGAAGATTGGTAGCTATAAAAAAGCACACAATACCGAAGACTACGAGATAACGCTTCGTATGCACAAGAATCATCTTAAGATTATGAATTCCCACAAAGCTCTTGTCTATACGATTGGCCCTGCGACATTCCGTGGATACTTCTATCAGCGTCTTCGTTGGAGTCGTGGATTCTTAGAAAACTCTCTTGATTACAAAACAATATTTTTTAAAAAAGAGTATGGTAATTTCGGGATGTTCACACTCCCATTTGCTTTTGTGTTTATGTTCTATGGACTCTATGCGGCAATTTTCGCTTGTTACGCAATGATTAAGCATTATATGATAGTTGTTGATAGATGGGTGTCATTTGGTATTCATCTCACTATGCCAAACTTTGATTTATTCTATATGAATACAACAATTATCGGATTTTTAGGGATGACTGCGCTCACTATTTATTTATTTATGCTCTACGTCGCCAACGAACTATCTGATGACAAGCAAGAGCTCCATCGTAACTTCCCTATATTTTTTTTAAGCACCCCGATCCTACTTCCACTTTTTGTTATGATTTTTTCTCGAGCGATTTTCGACACGTTTGCACACAGAAAGAATGATTGGGTGTTACAGGATACCAAGCACACTTAAGAGACTGTAGACTGTAGACTGTAGACTGTAGACTGTAGACTGTAGCTTTTGAAACGAAGCATGACCACGAAGTGGTCATGCTTCGTGTTGTAGTAGGTTACCCAGTAGGTGATTCTGTTGAATCACAAGCTATAGTCTAAAGTCCTGTTATATACAGTCCTGTTATATACGCTTTTTAATCCATCTTAAATTTGTTATTATATAGCAATGACTGGACATTTCCACCCGATAACACAAGCGATTGATAAGGTTGTGCAGATTTTTACGGATATTGGTTTTGATGTGGTTGATGGGCCTGAGCTTGAAAGTGAGTGGTATAACTTCGATGCGCTTAATGTGCCACGTGATCACCCGTCAAGAGATATGCAGGACACCTTTTGGATCAAAGAAAGCACGCTTTCATCACAAGAAAAAACACAGGCAGAAAAAGCAGCACTCTCTACATACGGCTCACTCGGTCACGTTCTTCGTACACACACTTCAGGAGTACAAGTGCGCACTATGGAGCGATGGTTACGAGAGGGGAAAGTTTTTCCTCTTGCAGTTGTTGTGCCAGGGAAAGTATTTCGTAACGAAGCAACAGACGCGCGTCATGAAGCGCAGTTCCATCAAGTAGAAGGGTTGATGATTGGGAAGGATATTTCGCTCGCAAACTTAAAAGGGGTGATTGAGCATTTTTTCTCAAAGTTTTTGGAAAAAGAAACTCCCGTGCGACTTCGCTCATCTTTTTTTCCATTTACTGAGCCATCAGTGGAGGTTGATATACAATGTTTTAAGTGTGAAGGTAAAGGTAATCTAAAAGATGCGCGATGTTCCGTGTGTTCAGCATCAGGCTGGATAGAAATTATGGGTGCAGGAATGGTACACCCCAACGTGCTTCGTAATGTGGGGATCGACCCTAAGGTGTATCAAGGTTTTGCTTTTGGTTGCGGGCTAGATCGCCTCGTCATGCTTAAGACTGGTGTCAATGATGTTCGCATGCTCTACAATGGGGATCTTAGATTGGTAAGTCAATTTTAACTTTATGAGCGGATATTTTTTCGAAACCAACCATTGGAAAATAGTATTGTGCGATGACCAGAGATATCTTGGATATTTGATTATTAAAACAAAAGAACCAAGACAACATTTACCAGACCTTACACAAGAGGAGCAGTTAGATTTTTTTGTACTTAGTAAAAAATTAGAATCTTTTTTTACAGAAAAAATTGGAGCAACTATGTTTAATTATTCATGTCTTATGAATAATGCTTATCGAGATAATGAAACGCCTCATGTTCATTATCATTTTCGTCCTCGTTACAAAAATCCTGTGAAAGTCCTTGGACAAGAATTTTTTGACCCTAATTTTGGAGAACATTATCTTAGTGCTTCATTAGATAATAATGGTAAAGTAAGTATTCCTGATGAAGTAAAAGTATATCTCGTTAAAGAGTTGCAAGATTATTTACAGTAAGAACATATGAAATTTTCTAAAAATTGGTTACAAACGTATAGTAAAGAAAAGTTACCTAATACAAAGACTCTTGAAGAAGTGGTTACATTTAATGCATTTGAAATAGAAGAGATTACTCAAGTAAATGGTGATGATATTTTAGATATTAAAGTATTGCCTAACCGAGCACACGATGCTCTCGGTCACAGGGGTATGGCGCGTGATATCTGCGCACTCACTGGTACGACTTTCATTGATCCGCAAACATACTATCAAGGTGAAGGTGATACGTTAGTTCAGAAACCAACTATTTCAATCACTGATACTACTGCGTGTACACGATTTATGAGTGTGCGTATTGACGGTGTGGCAGTCACTCCGTCACCTCCATGGCTTAAGGAACGACTTGAAGCAATTGGACAGAAAAGTATCAACTCAATTGTCGACATCACTAATTTCGTACAATTTTCTATTAATAAGCCAATGCATGCTTATGATGCGAATCTTATTTCTGGCAATACACTTTCTGCACGGTACGCAACCAAAGGCGAGACCCTCACCACACTCGATGACAAATCTCTCACATTAGATGAGACGACACTTATCATTACTGATGACGAAAAACCGCTTGGGCTTGCGGGGATAAAAGGTGGGAAGTTTTCGGGGATTTCAACTACAACTACATCAGTTATTCTAGAATCAGCGAACTTTAATGGCACGCTTATTAGAAAGACTTCCCAAAAATATGGTATTCGTACTGATGCATCCAAGCGTTTTGAAAATGTCATCAGTGACTCACTCGTAGAAGAAGGTCTACGAATGACTATTGCGCTTATTCTAGAACTCAACACAGAAGCCATAGTCTCGGCGATTGTGGACGTGTACCCAAAGCAAGAAGAAATCGTGACTGCATCAGTCGCGGTATCTCAAGTTAATAAAGTTCTTGGTACCTCGCTAACCACGGATGATATTGCGAAAGTTTTTTCTTCACTATTATTTCCTTACACAATAGAAGGTGAGATTTTTAATATCACTGTTCCATTTGAACGACTCGATATTCGTATCAAAGAAGATTTGATTGAAGAAATCGCACGAGTGCGAGGGCTGGCCAGTATCCCTTCAATTCTTCCGGTACTTACCCGTAAAGGCTCTGTTCACAAGCGAATGTACTATGAAAATAAGATCCATGCAATTCTCTTTGAGTGCGGTTTCTCGGATATTATGACGTATTCTTTTGGAAATGAGGGCGTAGTAGAAATTATTAAAGGCCAAGCGACAGATAAAGAAAAATTACGAAGTAATTTGGCAGCTGGCGTCATTTCTGCATTCCAAATGAACATGAATAACTCACCACTTATGAATTTAAGCACTATTAAGATGTACGAGTTTGGAAATATTTTTACAAAGGATTCTGAAACGAGACATCTCGCACTCTGTATTGATGATGGCAAAAAGAAAACAACCTTTACCGAAGAGGTGGAGATGCTCATGGCAGAAATAAAAAGAACTCTTGATGTTGCTACCATAGAATACGAAACAGTCTCTGTGAAGCCATGTGTGATTGAACTTGATTTTGATACACTCATTGAAGCATTACCCCTACCATCTTCCTATGAACCTCTTACACAGAATCCGCTTTCTTCTGCTTACCAAACAATCTCTCCTTATCCGTTTATTACCCGTGATGTTGCTATGTGGGTATCTGATTCTACAACATGGGAAAGTATCCGTTCTCTTTGCTTTCAAGTGGGGAATACTCTTGTTGTTCGTGTTGATCTTTTTGACACATTCTCAAAGGAAATTGACGGTATAAAGAAAACCTCCTTCGCATTTCGTCTTGTCTTCCAAAGTTTCCAAAGGACACTCACCGACGACGAGGTAAACGAGATGATGAAGCCTTATTATGAGGCACTTACAAGTAAAGGCTATGAAATAAGATAACCATGAAACTACGAGATTATAAACACGTGCATTGTATTGGAATAGGTGGGATAGGACTTTCGGCTATTGCGAGGTATTGTCACACACATGGTGCCAAGGTTACTGGTTCAGATAGCGGAGACTCACGGATTACTCATGACCTAAGGAAGGAAGGCATAACGATATACGTAGGGCATAATGTCACGCATCTCTCTTTAGATACCGATCTTCTTATTTATACAATTGCAGTAAGCGATACTAACCCAGAACTTGTTGCCGCTCGTGCGAAAGGAATTACCTGTATATCCTACCCAGAAGCACTTGGCGAGCTCACACAAGAGTACACAACTATCGCAGTGTGCGGTACTCATGGCAAGACGACAACCACTGCCATGATAGCTAGCATGATGAAAGCGTGTGGCAAGAGTCCAACGGTAATTGTTGGTAGTCTCCTAAGTGATCATGGAACGAACTTTATACAAGGCGATAGCGAGTATTTGGTCGTTGAAGCATGCGAATACAGACGTTCATTTCTTAACCTTCACCCAACATATGTTGTTGTGACGAATATTGACGAAGATCATTTAGACTACTATAAAGACCTCGCGGACATTAAGAGTGCTTTTCAATCATTCGTAGATAAAGTACCCGCAAGCGGTAGTCTCGTCACACACGGCGATGTGGAACTTATGACAGCTGGAGCAAAAGTTAATGGAGATACCGTCAATAAAAGTACTATAGAACTATCAGTGTTAGGTGAACATAATAAACTTAACGCACAATTAGTACTCGCTCTTGCGGGTACTCTTGGTCTTTCAGAAAATGATGCACGCAGAGGTCTTCTTTCTTTTCGTGGTACCTGGAGACGACTCGAATACAAAGGTATATGGCATGATATCGCTATGTATGACGATTACGGGCATCATCCAGCAGAAATAAAAGCAACACTGCAAGCACTTCGTGAAAAATATCCGCATGATAAGTATACACTCATTGCTATATTTCAACCTCACCTCTATTCTCGCACAAAACTACTTCTCGATGACTTCTCAACTTCGTTTTCTGATGCTGATAAAATTTGTATTATGCCAATTTATGCAGCACGAGAAGTCGACGATGGCACAATCTCTTCCTTGGATCTTGTTGAAAAAACAATCAACGCTATCGCCATGGAAACATTCGATGAGATACAAAAATATGTTCTTGGAAGACCTCATTATAACTGTGTGCTCGTAACTATTGGAGCAGGAGATGTATCAACATTCCACGATAGACTCGAAAATGTGGTAAAGTAATATCAAATGAAACAAGATCTTTACGCAGAATATTTTTACGGAAAAAAAGTAACCGTCATGGGACTTGGACTTTTAGGTCGTGGAGTTGGAGATACTGAGTTTCTCTCAGAAAATAGTGCAGAGATAATTGTTACTGACATAAAACAAGAAGTAGATCTTACTCCATCTCTTAAAACTCTTGCACCATTTTCGGGCATTACCTATCATCTTGGGTCACACAACCTTACTGATTTTGAAAAAAAGGACTTTATTTTAAAAGCAGCTGGTGTTCCGTACGATAGTCCATATATAGCACACGCTAAAGCTCTTAATATTCCTATAATTATGTCAGCAGCATTTGTTGCACAGATTATTACAAAAGCTAACCTAGGAGTTACTATTATCGGTGTCACAGGTACACGAGGGAAGAGTACTGTCACGCAACTCGTTGCACATATTTTAGCATCATCAGGTTTACGAGTATTTTTAGGAGGTAACATTCGTGGCATGGCGAATCTCCCACTTCTTAAAGCATTAGAAGAAGGGGATTATCTCGTACTTGAACTTGATTCATGGCAGTTGCAAGGTTTTGGTGATCTTAAAATTAGTCCACACATTGCAGTATTCACAAGTTTTATGGATGATCACATGAATTATTATAAAAATAATAAAGAGTTATATTTTAATGACAAAGCTCACATCTATCGTCACCAAAAAGAATATGATGTACTCATCGCAAGTCCTCAAGCGACAGAAGAGATACGAGCACGAGATGCTGATACTATGATAACAATTCCAGAAGGCATATTTTTTGAAATGAATCTCATTGGTGAGCATAACCAAGTTGCGGCACGGTTAGCCTACGAAGTAGCATCACAATGCGGACTAAGTGAAGAGGAGATAAAAAATGCTATCAAGATGTTTTCGGGTGTGGAAGGACGTCTCCAAAATCTCGGGCTCTTAGGTAAAGAAAAAAGTATTCGTGTCTTTAACGACAACAATGCAACAACCGGGGACGCTACTATTGCAGCTATTGATGCGATCAACGAGACGTATAATAAAAAACCAATTCTCATTATTGGCGGTACTGATAAAGGCCTCTCACTTGATTCACTCGAACAAACTATTTTAGTTGGAGTAAAGACGTGTGTGTTTCTTAATGGTACTGGAACATCACGCCTTAACCTTCCAAAAGAATATGAATTTGAGACACTTGCAGAGTGTGTAGAAAAAGCTTTTGAGCTTGCGCAAGATGGGGACATTATTCTTTTCTCACCAAGCTTTGCATCCTTTGGCAAGTACTTCAACAACGAGTACGAACGTAATGATGAGTTTATGAAAGAAGTACAAAAATTTTGTTAAAAACCCTTTAAGATCAATAGCTAAAAGGAGTGTTCGCTATTTGGTTTTTGGACGAGAAAATGGTATAATTGAAAGATTAATTATCTATATTTATGGCCTCAAAAGACGATACAATGAAAGTAAAGAAAAGCACTTACGATGCAAGTTCGATTCAAGTACTTGAAGGTCTTGAGCCAGTACGAAAACGCCCTGGTATGTATATTGGTTCTACTGGACCTGATGGGCTTCATCACCTTATCACAGAAATCTTCGACAACTCTCGCGATGAAGCCATGAACGGTCACGCTAATCGTGTCGAGGTGGCACTACTTCCTGATGGTTATGTGCGTGTTGTGGATAACGGTCGTGGTATTCCAACTGGTATCCATCCGAAGACAAAAGTCTCTGCACTTGAGACCATTATGTGTACGCTTCATGCTGGTGGAAAGTTCGGAGGAGATGGATACAATGTATCTGGTGGACTTCATGGTGTGGGAGCATCTGTTGTGAACGCTCTTTCTATTCATACAAAAGTAGAAGTACATCATGAAGGTGGACTTTTTATGCAAGAGTATAAGCAGGGAATTAAGAAGACTGCTGTAAAACAAATTGGAAAATCAAAGTTACACGGAACCATTGTTTCTTTTAAACCAGACGCAGAAATTTTTAAAGAAGGAACAGAATTTATATGGGAGCGTGTGGTGACACATCTTCGTCAGCAAGCATATCTTGTGAAAGGGCTCACTATTTATGTGATCGACGCGCGCCTCTATCAAGGGAAAATGGAACTCGAAGGCGAGACCTACATGAGCGATATGTCATTTGAGGTACCTAGCCAAACCTTTCATTTTGAAGGAGGACTCAAGTCTCTTGTGAAGCATTATAATGAATTTTCAAAACCACTTCACAAGAATATTTTTTATGTAGAAAAGTCAGAGGATAATGTTGGTGTAGAAATAGCTCTCCAATATATTGATGACTATGCGACCAAGATTGCAGCATATGCGAATAATATCAGCACCGCAGAAGGAGGAACTCACGTGACAGGATTCAAGACTTCTCTTACTCGTCTTATTAACACCTATGCACGTAAAGCGGGTATTATTAAAGAAAAAGATGAGAATCTAACAGGGGATGATGTTCTCGAAGGTCTCACAGTCGTTATTTCTGTGAAGCTTCGCGAGATTCAATTCGAGGGTCAGACAAAAAGTAAGCTTGGAAGTATGGAGGCACAAGGAGCTGTTTCGACAGTATTTTCGGATGCGTTCTCACTGTTTATGGAAGAGAATCCAGATGATGCAAAAGAGATTATTAGTAAAGGACTTCTTGCACTTCGTGCTCGTAAAGCTGCTAAAGCTGCGAAGGATTCTGTTCTTCGAAAAGGCGCGCTTGAAGGATTTTCTCTTCCTGGTAAGCTTGCTGATTGTCAGAGTAACGATCCAGCGGATTCGGAGCTCTTTATTGTGGAGGGAGATTCTGCAGGAGGAACAGCTAAAATGGGTCGTGACCGTGTGACACAAGCTATCCTTCCACTGCGAGGTAAAATCTTAAACGTAGAACGTGCACGACTTGATCGAATGTTGGGAAGTGAGCAGATTAAGAATCTCGTTCTTGCAATGGGGGCAGCTATTGGAGATACATTCGATCTTTCGAAGGTTCGTTACCACAAGCTTATTATCGCGACAGATGCGGATGTTGATGGTGCACATATTCGAACACTTTTACTCACATTCTTTTACAGGTACTATCGTCCGATTATTGATGCTGGGTATGTTTACATCGCGCAACCGCCACTTTATAAAATTACATTTGGTAAAGAGATCAACTATGCCTACTCTGATGAAGAGAAACAGGCAGTCATGAAGAAGCTTGGATTTGATGAGAAAGATGCGGAAGAAATTGAAGAGACAGAGCCTGAAGAAATTGGAACAGAAGATAGTGCAGAAGAGACAGAAGAAAAAGCTGTAAAGAAGTCCAATAAGAAGCCATCTATTCAACGATATAAAGGTCTTGGAGAAATGAACTCAGATGAGCTTTGGGAAACAACTATGGACAGGAAGACCCGCACACTTAAGATTGTATCAGTGCACGAAGCAGAAGAGGCTGATCGCGTATTTGAAATGCTGATGGGGAGTGAAGTTGGCCCACGAAAATCTTTCATCCAGACACACGCTCGTTCTGCAACACTGGATATTTAGAATCTCATGAAATGGGTATTATTCACAGGGACATGGCGTCTTACAAATAAAGAAGTAGAGACTGATGTACGCGAGGCAGCACGCGCGGTGTTTCTCCGCGGAGATGGATTAGTCACTGGGGGGGCGGCAGGAGTTGATTACTTTGCTATGGATGAGTTCGTGAAGTGTAATCCTGATTGCACCAGAATAAGAATTTTTATACCAGCGAAGCTTTATCATTTTATTGCGGACTATAGGCAGAATTGGAAGCATTTACCAATTACAGATGTAGACATAGATGCACTCGAAGCAATTTTGGAAACAATAGAAAAAAGAAATCCAAGTGCAATCCTTGAGGCTAAAAAAAATGATGGAGCTATAACACAGGATGATTACGACCTCCGTCATAACGAAGAAGTGACATTTTCTGATGAAGTGTATGCCTTTCAAGTGAACAATAGTACAGGGACACAAGATACGATTGATAAGGCACAGAAAGCGGGGTTACCTATTGTTTTGCATAAACAGTATAAAATAGCTGTATAGTTTTTTGACTTTAGTGTTTGTCTAGTATAGAATGAAAACCTCGTTAGTACTTTTTAATTATTAGGAGTTCGCAATATGGCTCAAGTATGCACTAGATCAGTAAAAGGGGAGGGTATGTGTCCTGAAGGGGTCTGCAATAATCCAATTTTTAATTGTCATGGGACGAAAATTCTTGACTATAGCATTCTAGTCCCGTCTACCATTCCTCCCATCAATGGCAGTTTTGGAAAAAGAGTAACAGGACTCTCAGCAGATGAAGTTCAATGGCCGGATCTGTCAAGTTAAATAAAAAAATCCTTGAACTAAAAGTTCCTTTAAGAAAGAAATCAGTGATTACTTTTTATCAAAAACAACAACGGCCTGAGCCGTATTGTCCAATGAATAGAAGGCAGCAAGAGCAACAACAGCGTCAGATGTGAATGCGAATTGTTGTCTTAGTGTCATCAAAGTCCGCACTTTCGATAAGTGCGGACTTTTATTTAATTCTCATGAGGTGTACACTAAGCTAGAAAGTTTTTTGTTCTTCACTTTTATTGAAAGGTTCACACACATGAGTCAATCTAGCTCTCTTCCAGTTCAAGTCTGTTTATTTCCGGAGGATGAGTTACCTCTCCTTAAGATTGGAAGTTCTCATATTGACGATGAGGTACCTACAACTGGTATCGCAGAAGATTTTGATGATGCAGCACTTCCGTGGGCAGAGGGGACTTTGCTGTAAATACTGTTCTTCTTGTGTAACTCAAATGATTACACTGTAATAATTTTTATGGTAAAAAGCCGACTGCTCGCAGCCGGCTTTTACGTATCTTCCTTTACTTCTTCTCTTTAATTTCCGTTACCAGTTTTTGTACCAACTCGTTTACTTTCATCTCACCGATTTTACCAAGTGTTATGTGTTCAAGTGTCACTGTATCATTTGCCACTTCAGAGTCTCCAATCACTGCCCAATACGGTGTCTTCATTTCTTTAATCGCGCGTATCTTTTTACCAAGACCATCTTTTCCATCGTCGCACACTACTCGGATATCTGCGTTAAGAAGTGCTTCTTTAAATGTGTTCGCATATGCGTGGTGAGTCTCTCCAATTGGTACAAGAGTAATCTGTGTAGGGGAGAGCCAAAGAGGGAAGTTACCTGCTGTATGTTCAATGTATGTCGAAAGAAATCGTTCAAGAGATCCCATGATAGCGCAGTGGATCATCACAGGTGTCTCACGAAGTCCTTCGTTGTTCACGAATTCCAATTCGAGATTTACAGGTTGCACGAAGTCCACTTGAATAGTCGCCACTTGCCATGTGCGTCCGATGGAGTCCTTGGCCATGAAGTCCACTTTTGGTCCATAGAATGCCGCTTCGCCTACACCATCTAGCCAATTATCAGAGCTTCTGGTATCGATAAGATGTTTGATCGCACTCTCTGCTTTCTCCCAACCACTTTCAGCCCCCATATACTTCTCAGGAACAGCTTTATCACGACGAGAGAATCGTGGCACAAGAGTGAATCCAAATGTCTCATAAAATTCTGAAATGAGATCCCACACTTTCCCCATCTCGTCTTCCAATTGTGACTCACGACAGAACACATGCGCATCATCTTGTGTGATGGAGAGTACGCGTGAGAGTCCAGAGAGCTCACCAGATTGCTCGTCACGGTATACCATTGTTGTTTCACAAAATCTGATTGGGAGCTCCTTATATGAACGTAGTTCACTCGCATATATTTGTGCGTGGTGCGGGCAGTTCATTGGTTTCATACAGAAGGTATGACCGTCACGAGTGTTTATTTTGAAAAGATCCTCAGCATACTTTGCCCAGTGGCCGCTCTTCTCATAGAGATTATTTTTGGTGATATGAGGAATAGTTACTTTTTGGTAGCCTTGTTTCTTTCTGAGTGACCAGACGAAGTCATTCAACTCTTCACGAATAATTGTCCCTCGTGGAGTCCACAGCGGAAGTCCAGGGCCGACGAGTTCTGAGAAGGTGAAGAGCTTAAGTGACTTCCCTACAATTCGGTGATCGCGCTTCTTAGCTTCTTCTTGCTGTACGATGTAGGCCTCGAGTTCTTCTTTAGTATCAAAGGCGAGTCCGTAGATGCGAGTGAGCATCGGGTTCTTCTCGTCACCTCGCCAATATGAACCGGCAATTTTTTCGAGTTTAAAACTATCAATAGGAATTTCTTTTGTGTTCGCAACATGAGTCCCTTCGCAGAGATCGAAAAATGTATCACCTGTGTGATAGAGTGTTACATCCGCACCTTCTTTTTCTATGCCATCAATAACCTCAAGTTTGAATGGATTATTTTTAAATAACTCTCTCGCACGGGTTACGTCCACAGTCTCCTGTCTAAAGTCTAAAGTCTGTCCAAGAATCTCCTTCATCGTTTTCTCCAGTATCTGCAAGTCTTCTTGGCCGACTTTTGTGTCACCAAAGTCAATATCGTAGTAGAATCCCGTATCAATCACAGGACCAATAGTTGGGTTGGCTTTCGGGTAATGCTGTCTGACCGCCATCAAAAGCACGTGCGCGAGCGAATGTCGTTGTTTGAATAGTTGAGTAGGTTCTTCTGTATGTGCCATATGTTTATCTATAATATCACAGGACTTCTGTAAATATCAAAAAAGACGAATTTTCGGTGGTATACTTATTTGTAATCATGCACATAAAAGATTTTGACAATTGGAATAAAGAAAAGCAAATTCTCGAAAAGAAAGAGAGAAAGGTTTACATCAAAGAGCGTGAGATTTGGTGGTGTTCGCTCGGCATTAATCTTGGTAGTGAGATAGATGGAAAGAATGGTTTATACGAAAGACCTATACTTGTTTTAAAGATATTGAGTAGAGGGACGTTTCTTGCTCTACCTCTTACAACAAAAGGAAAAGAAGACCGAAATCATGTAAAAGTTGAAACTTCAAAAATTACTTCATTCGCTGTTTTGTCACAAGTGCGTGTTGTGAGTATTAAAAGATTTTCAAGGAAAGTAGACACTATTCCAAAAGCGGTGTTTATGAATATATACAAAACTCTCCTCGAGTACATGTCTCCCTCATAAAGATCGAAAGCGCCCTTACGGGCGCTTTCTCGGAGGCCGAAGCCAACTGTGTTTCTAGTATAGTAAATACATAAAAATCTGCAACATTGACTTTTGTACACAAATGTGCTAGTATAAATAGATTACCGTCTTTTACAGTTTTTGTGAAATAGTCTAGAAAAGTGTTTGAAATCAATCTAATTTCACTTGCAGTACCCCTGAGGCAAGACCTCGGGGGTCGTAGTCACAGCGATAAGGAAAGAAACAGATTCTTTCTTTATCGCTGTGACTACTGGACGTTTGATCGAGTACACAGTAATTGAAAGGAAACGTCATTATGACGCAAAAAACTTTCGATGGCCAAACGGCCACGTTCCTCTCGAAGCTCATCGCTTCGTTCCCAGGAGATCTCACTGGAGAAGAGATGTAATGGGTTATCGACAACCCACAAAAGGCAAAGTCCGGTCTCTTGAGCATGATGAGGCCTGTACCTGAGGCTGCTCAGCCACTCACATTCGGTAAACATCTCCAGCTTGTCACCAGTGCAGAATCACTTCTGATTCCTGCTGGCAATGATGAGCGGTGCATCGCCGAGCGTAACGACCTGTTCACTGGTTGGATCGATCCTGACTTCAAGAACTGGAAACTCGACTTGAAGCAGGTGCCGACAGA
>JAYTIW010000007.1:0-2330 GCA_043731575.1 Minisyncoccota bacterium
TACACTGAAAAGTGAAATTATGAAGATATTTTGGAGCCGAAAGTAACAGTTTTGCTGAGGGGGTTACGGTAACAGTTTATTCTTATCTAAAGCGGGGTAGGTTGGAGATGGTATTAGAACCGCTCGACAAAAAATGTCGCAGCGGTTTTTGTTTTTCTATTTCTTACTTATTTCTATATTGTATGCATGTACGTATTGAAGCTACAGGCTACTAGCTAAAGGCTAAAAGCTGTATTTTTGCTATACTAGCAAAATACTATGAACCCCACAGACCGCCTCACCGAACTCTTCATGCGATTCCCTGGTATTGGACCAAAACAAGCAAAACGTTTTGTTTATTTTTTGCTTCGTGAGCACTCTCATTACAAAGAACAGCTCATCAAAGCTCTCGAGGAACTCAAGTTCACTGGTAAGCAATGTAAGAAATGTTTTAGGTACTATGGTGATCGTAATGCAGATCCAAAGAAGACACTGTGTGATATCTGTTCATCTTCATCTCGTGAGACTTCTACGATTATGATTCTTGAGAAAGAACTTGATCTTGATGCAATAGAAAAGACTGGATCCTACAATGGTCTCTACTTTATCCTAGGTGGCCTTGTCCCCCCACTTACTGAGAAGCCCTCTGAACTTATTCGCATCCGTGAGCTTACCTCGTATGTCCACACTGGCATAACTGATGGGAGTCTTTCTGAAATTGTCTTCGCACTTCCTGTAACTGACTATGGAGATACGACAACTGAATATGTAGAAAAAACTATCAAGCAGATAGTTGGTGTAGAAAGAATAAATCTCACACACCTCGCACGAGGGCTCTCAAGTGGTCTTGAGCTTGAATATGTCGATAAAGACACCTTTAAGCAAGCACTAGATCATAGAAATTGACATACTATAATTTAAGTGTTAGTTTAAAGAGACTGAACCGAGCCTAAGATGAAAGAGGTAAGGTTAGTCGGTTGTATGTTCCGCCAACATATTGTTCATTGAAGGAGACAGCAATGTCCGCAGATGCTAAAAAGCCCGAAGATTCCCACCACGATCCTCTTTCACGAGGAGAAAACCCATTCGTGCCACTCAAAATGGCACTACGTAACCAACTTGGTCAACTTGCTGATGAGTGGATGTCAGCCAAGATTGAATTGATTAGGAAAATAAAAGCGTTGATCGTTCTTGAAAATGATCCGGCTAAGTTGGAAGTGCTTCAAACTCTTCTCACTAAAGCAATCTTGAGTGATGAAGATGTCACACATTTTGATCAAGTCCTCACAGGACTCGCCACCTCAGTCACAAAGAACTTAACTGCGTGGAGAAACTTCAAAATGAACCCAACCGAAAAATAAGTTTTTGAGTACGAAAAGGCCTACATTGTAGGCCTTTTGTTTTTATAAAGATATAACATAGCAAAATGCAAAAGCGCTTCTTACGAAGCGCTTTTTTATTTTCTGCATTAACTTCTGCAAAATTCTTGGTCTACTTGATTGCGTCAATTGTAAGGGTCATGAATGGTTGACGGTGACCATTTTTCTTGTGGTAACGTGACTTCTGTCGGTAACGTACAACAAGCACCGTATCCAGTCTTCCGATCTCACTAATAGTAGCTGCTACAGAAGAACCCTTAATAAAAGGAGCACCTAGTACAGTAGATGTACCATCATCAGTAAGCACAACCTCATCAATAGTGACCTTATCTCCAACCTTATATTCTCCAGTTAATTTCTCAACTGCGATCTCGTCGCCAACGGCAACTTTGTATTGTTTCCCACCTGTTTGAATAACTGCGAATGACATAGTTGTGAAATTATACACTATTTTCTAAATCTCTGCAAGGTTATACCATTGACATACTTTTAAACCATGATAGTGTACATAATGACTCGTTCATTTTCACAATCTCAACAAACTCTCTAGAAAGAAACCTATGGAATTTCTCCAGAAAATTGGCACCAACACCTTTCAATTCCTCTTCAAAATGATGACAGGAATTCATCAACATGTAGTCTCCACAGCTCTTTTTTTTGACATCAGTCTTTTCACTGTTTACTTGTCATTGTGGATTATCTGTGGCTTACTCAGTGTTGTTATCTACAAATACCTAACCGAAGGCCCAGCTAACCCTTTTGGAGAAGATGTTGAAAGAGAAATGTTTTGGTATTTCACATTACTTGGGCTCGTTGGGCTCTTGATTGCAATAAAAGAAACCATTTGGTATTTCTTCGAAATGAGAAAATACAGGAAAGAAGTACTTGAGGAACCAACCGCAGTGATTGAAGAAGATTTGGAAAAAATTCGAAACTTTATGTGAGTAATTCATATAGTCTCTAAAAGCAAAA
>JAYTIW010000008.1:0-5793 GCA_043731575.1 Minisyncoccota bacterium
AGAATCGACAATCAGTTACGAGGTAGATCAGGTCGTCAAGGAGATGTTGGAGAAACGCAATTTTACGTATCTCTTGAAGATGATCTTATGCGAGTGTTCGGGTCAAGTAATATAAAAACGATGATGGGGAAGTTTGGCATCCCAGAAGATGAACCTATTGAGAGTAGACTAGTGTCACGTGCTCTTGAAGGTGCTCAAGAGAAAATCGAAGGCTTCCACTTCGATACTCGTAAACACACACTTCAATATGATGACGTGCTTAATCAACAGCGTACAAGTATTTATACGAAGCGCCGTAAGATTTTATTTGAAGATGAAGGGATTGTTGATGAAGTTTTCGCAGAACTTGTTGCACAAAAGCCAGAATTAGAAGAAGTCCTTACAAAAAAGAAAGAACAGTATAGTAAAGATGCTGTATATCATATCTTCCGTATTATGATGCTCCAGATTATTGATACATTATGGATGGAACATCTTGATGCCATGGAACATTTGCGTAATAGTGTGAACTTACGAGCCTACGGTCAGCGTGACCCGCTTGTGGAGTACAAAAAAGAAGGACTTAGAATGTTCAGAGGTCTTGAGGCAACGCTTCGTGGTGAACTTATTTTGTTTATTGAAAATCTGGATGGATTCTTTGCACAGCAGCAAGCTCGTGCCCAGGCAGAGAGTGGCTTCGTCTCAGTAATCCCGAGTATTGAAGGTAGTACATCTGTTACTTCTAGTTCTATAGATAAAGAAAAAATTGGACGTAATGATCCATGTCCATGCGGTAGCGGGAAGAAATGGAAGAAATGCGGAGAGCTAAACACTGAAGAACATCAACAGTTAATATTACAGAAAGTTTCATAAGAGTTACAATAGTGCAGGTAGTTAAAAAAATACAACAAGAATTATTTGATGACGTATTGTTAGGTAAAAAGAAAGCAGAATTTCGCTTGAATGATTTTGATATGCAAGAAGGGGATATTTTTAAACTGGTTGAGGTTGATAAAAATAACAAGGAAACAGGGAGAAATGTTGAGAAAAAGGTAACCTATATTTGGAAATGTGACCTTAAAAATAAATATTGGCCAGTTGAAGAGATTTTAGAAAAAGGTTTTCAAGTAATTTCATTTGAATAATAGGGGTATTTGACATGTACTATAATATAGTACTATACTATAGTATATGACTACAATTACCGTACCAATTTCAATAGAGCTTGAGAATTTTATTGCAGAAGAAATTTCTTCTGGAACAAGTGAGACTAAGGCTGGTCTTGTGAGACTCGCGCTTTCTCGTCTTCAAGAAGAGCGGGCGTTATCTAGACTTGAGGAAGCTGAAAGAGATATTGTTTCAAGAAGGGTGTATAAAGGAGATCTCAAGACTTTGCTTACAAAAATGAAATAATAGGTGTATGGAATTTTTATACACTGCTAAGTTTTTGCGGTCATTAAAGAAACTGTCTCCCGAGATTCAGACAGACGTCACTTCTTCTGTTATAGAATTTAAAAACAAAAAGAGTCATCAAAAGCTCGCTCTGCACAAGCTGCAAGGTAAGATGAAGAAGTACCACGCTTTTTCTGCTAACTTTCAATATAGAGTTGTTATTAAAATAGATAAAGAAACTATCTATTTCATGGATGTTGGAACACACGAGGTATATAAATAGTTTTTCTTGGATAACATACAGTGCGACCGAAGGTCGCACTGTATGTGTTAAACTATACTCTACATCCTAACACCTACATTCTGTACTTATGAAAGAACTCTTTAAATCTATTGTTGTCCGCGCTCTCATTTGGGAAGCGAAAGCTACACTACTTCGTCATAAGCCATATATCATCGGAGTGACAGGAAATCTTGGGAAGACAAGTACCAAAGATGCGATCTATGCGGTCACGAAAGATCATTTTCATACTCGTCGCAGTGAGAAGAGTATGAACAGTGAGTTTGGTGTGCCGCTCACCATCTTAGGTGAAAAGTCTGGATGGAATAACCCTTTCAAATGGGTGGTAATTCTTACTCGTGGACTTTTTGTACCATTTCAACAAGATTACCCAACACACCTTGTCCTTGAGATAGGAGCTGATAGACCCGGGGATATTAAGTCTATTGCTTCATGGATTAAGCCAGACATTACGGTTGTGACCCAATTTGGACAAGTGCCAGTGCATATTGAATTCTTTAAAGATAGAGATGCCGTCATACAAGAGAAGGGGTATCTTGTCGAGGCTCTGCGAGACACTGGATTTTTTATTTACAACAAAGACGATCATGATGCAGAGAAGTTGCTTGGAAAAACAGAAGCACAAAAAGTATCTATAGGTATTCACGAAAATGCTGACATCCATGGAACCAATGTTAAGCTTTATGGCACACCAATAACAGGAACTGAAGCTGACATCATAGTTGATGGTAAAAGTCATCATGTTGTATTACCAGAAGTTGCAGGTAAGTCACCGGTATACTGTGTACTTTCAGCACTTGCTGTTGCTCGCACTTTAGCTATTCCACTTGAGATAGCTTGCGCCTCATTACGAGATGCTGACAAACCAAAAGGGCGCATGAGGTTACTTTCAGGTATGAATGGCTCTGTTATTATCGATGACTCATACAATGCGTCTCCAAAAGCAACAGAACATGGACTTAAGACACTTGCAGAAATAGACACAAAAGGTAGAAAAATTGCAGTTCTAGGAGACATGCTTGAGCTTGGTGAGCACACTCGCGATGAGCACTACAAGATTGGTAAAATTGCAGCTAAGTCTTGTCATAAACTTTTTACTGTCGGTATTCGCTCCCGTGTAATAGCAGAAGGGGCGCTTGATGAGAAGATGTTAGATGAAAATATTATGGAATGTGAAACTTCAATTGATGCTGGTAGAGAGCTTGTAAAAATCTTACAAGAAGGAGACATTATATATGTGAAAGGTTCTCAAAGCATGCGTATGGAGCGCGCTATTAAGATGATTCTCGCAGAGACTCATAACCCTGCATCAGTACTTGTTCGCCAGGAAGACGAGTGGTCAAGAAGATAGTTTTTAGCTATCTTCTTCGTTTGGATGTTGTTGCTTTTCTACATTTACTACTACAGAATTTTACAGACTCCCAGTCTTCTCTTTCTTGAAAACTCTTTTGAAGATTAAGGTCAATTTTACAAACAACACATTTTTTGTCAGATTTTTGAGTGGTCATAGTTTTTCTTCATGAAAGCACTATATCATAATGAGACTAAGTGTGCATTGTCTTGATTAATGTTAGTTCTTTTTAAACGATATCCACACCATCATGTAATGTAAACTTTACTTTACTACGTATGTATAGTATCCTTTACATATGAGTCGAGACACTCATACATAACTATTAAATAAAAATACTATAAATTATATGAATTTAAAAATCACAACTAGCTTACTAATGTCTATCGTAGCTATTTCAACGGCCACTGCTATGGAGATGACTACAGGAGGGGATGCTATGATGAAGGACAAAATGGTTAAGACATCTGATACGATGATGAGAGATAAAATGATGGACGACGGTAAGATGATGAAGAAAGATGATGCAGCTATGATGAAGGACAAAATGATGATGAAAATGTCACTTCCTACAATCAATGTTGGACATGGTTCACGAGGCGAAGCGGTCACAGCTCTCCAGAGTTTTCTCATTGAAAAAGGCTTCTTAGTTTTACCAGCTGGTGCATCTACAGGATATTTTGGTCCTATGACTAAAAAAGCGGTCATGATGTACCAGGAATCTGTTGGAGTAAGTATGACAGGATATTTTGGTCCAAAGACACGCATAATGGCACAAGAAAAAATGGGAATGAAAGATGATGCAGCTATGATGAAGGATAAAATGATGGATGACGGTAAAATGATGAAGAAAGATGGTGCAGTAATGATGAAAGACAAAATGGTGCAGTAAACATAAAGAGAGAAGTCTAACAGGTGGTCACGAATGAAAAAATTAGAAAATAATCTAAAAGAAGTACGTACATCCAATGAACTTTCCCAAGAATCTCTTGCGGAAAGTGTTGGTGTTACTAGGCAGACTATAATTTCTATAGAAAAAGGTTCATATCAGCCGTCCGTTGGACTTGCTCTAAAATTAGCAAAAAAATTAAACAAATCTGTAGAATCAATTTTTTTCTTCAAATGAAAAATATTAACACACAATTAAAAGAGTACATGCTTGCTGGAGTAATTATTATTTCTTTCATAATATATTATTTTGATCTACTTAAAGATGGAATGGTAATGTCAGGAATTTTTGCAGTTATTCTTATGGTATATATTGCAGTTATATGGCAGGAAAGTGCACATGATGAACGTGATGAATTTATTCGTTCTAAAGTTGATAGGATTCTCTACATAGTAACGTTAGTGCTTATTTTTGTTGATATTGTATATAAGACATTTACTCATACGTCGTATATGAGTGGTATTATTATTTTAACAATTCTATCGTTATCAAAAATCATTCTCTCAAAAATAATTAAAAGTAGCCACTAGCTATGACGCTGTTACTTATTTCATTTTTTGAGGGACTGATTACTGCGCTTACCCCATGTATTTTACCTCTTCTTCCTGTGATCGTCGGAGGCTCTCTCTCTTCTGGTGTATTGAGTAAGAGAAAAGCATGTATAGTTATAGTTTCTTTAGGTGTCTCAGTCTTGGTATTTACGTTTTTATTAAAAGTAAGTACGATATTTATTAATGTGCCTGAATTTGTTTGGACGACCATTTCTGGAGGTGTCATTATTATTTTTGGAATCATTACTCTTTTCAAAAAAAGAAATACACCGCAAAGATGGAGATACCTAAATACCCTCACATAACAACGCACCTACTAAGGAAGTGGTTATGACACCAGAAGAAGTTGCCACTAAAAATAGCACTCAAAAATAGTAGAAGAACAGACAGAAAAAAAGAACTTTCAAAATCTAATACGTGCAGCCGAAATAAGCACACCAGACGGATTTATTAATACTAACGGTAGACCAATAACAATTGGCGAACTACGTAATAAAAAAGTAGTACTTGTTAATTTTTGGACATATGGCTGGATTAACTGTAAAAGAACCCTCCCATATTTTAATGACTGGTACACTAAATATAAAGATCAAGGTTTAGAAATAGTGAGCATTCATACACCAGAATTTTCATTTGAGTATATTTTTAAAAATGTTTAAAGTGCTGTGGTTACATATAAGATAGAGTATTGTGTTAGATAACGATTACTCAATATGGTCATCGTACGGGAATCAGTATTGGCCAAGAAGGTACTTAGTTAACAAAGATGGTTATATTATTTAGGATCATATCGGTGAAGGTGGATATGAAGAAACGGAGAATAAAATTAAGATAGCGCTAGAAGAATTAAATACACAATAATAAAAAATATATGACAACAACAAAAAAAATTGGATTACTAGGGATTTCTTTACTTGTAGGGTTTATTATTTTTGTACTATATAACACCTACCAGAGAGCAACTTCACAACACGTAGTTATTGATTCATCGATTATAGCTAAAGTCGCAGATACAACGTATCAAGAAATTATACTTGCTGGTGGATGTTTTTGGTGTACAGAAAGCGAATACAATCACCTAGAGGGAGTTATTTCTGCTGTGTCAGGATACACAGATACTGCAAAATCATATAAAGCTGGAACTGGACCAAGTTACTCTGAAGTGAGCAGTAAGTTAGTCCGGGCGCGAGAGGCTGTTCAGGTAATTTATGACCCAACTATCGTACCTACATCTAAAATTCTTGAACTTTATTTTAGACATATAAATCCG
>JAYTIW010000009.1:0-5766 GCA_043731575.1 Minisyncoccota bacterium
ATTAACTGTCATGAGATGGCACTTAAGACGTAGTACATCGAGATTACAATAATTCGCCGCCTGACATGCGTCAGTATGGAAATATGGATATGAAGTAAATGTTTTCCCATGTTCTCTTTTCCATTCGTCTATCGCGCGCCCAATTTCTTTCACTAGCTGTATCGTCCCTATCTCGTTATTAGCGTACATCACACTGACAAGAATTGTTTCTTCGCACAATGCATCACGAATATCTTTTACCTTTACTATTCCATCTTCGTAGGCTGGGAGATACGTTACTCGGATTTTACCATCACGCTCTAACTGCTTGATCGGCTCAAGGACGGAGGGATGTTCAATGGAGGAAGTGATGATATGTGGAGGTCTCAGTTGTCTGTTGTCTGTTGTCTGTTGTCTACACCCTAGATACGTCCCAAGAACAGCGAGATTACAACTCTCTGTGCCTGAGGACATAAAATATACTTCGTAAGCGTGGGCGTTCAGCACAGTTCCACACATCGCACGAGCTTTGTCGAGTAAGACTCCTGCATCAGCTCCTTCTTTGTGAATACCAGAAGGATTACCATAGATAGTAAGTGCTTCAAGGAGGGCGACCTTCGGTCGCCCTCCAATCTCGGTAGCCCCCGCATTGTCCAAATACACCCTCTTATGTTTATTTCTCTGAAAAAATAATTTCAAAAATAATTTCATTATATAAATACTCTATCACATAAAATAAAAAGCGCCCGCTACAGAGGTTCGATAATCGAACATGTGCGAGTGCATTGCGACTTAGTTAGTCGCGAGGTTCAAGCGCTGGTGATACTACCACTGCCACCACCAGACTTCATCTTGGTGATACCTGCGGTGATAATGCCATCACCTTCACGGATATACCCCTTCCGGTCTGCTTTCGGACGCTTGCCCTCAGGCAAAGCTATTGGTTCCAAGGCAACTGGCCACAAATCACCAGCCTTAGCCGTCACCACGTCGCTCGGATCTGGCACCTTCTGCCGGTCACGCATCGCCAAGTCCCACAAAGTAGAGAGCTAGAAGAGATTTTTTCATATCATTCTCCTAAGTTGACTGACAAAAAGAAACAAAAGAACATCAGCACCAGTTACGGCACGAACATTCTCGTGCTTCACGGTATGAGAGAAACTCCCCCACCCCATAACTCTATCACTAACCAAACCTAAAACACAAAAGTTATGCACACAACATGTTGGCTAAGTTTTTTATTCACACCTCAAAATTAACCTCATGCTACAATTCTTATAATACTCTTCATGCTGTCAACTCTCTTCACATCTCTATCTAATCTTCCAATAACTCCAACAATACTCCTTGCGATGTCCCTCTTCGTTATCATCTGCTATGCACTCTATCTTGACCACAAAATTGTTGTCTTAACGAGAGGTAGTAGCGGAGCATCTCTTGAGGACATTATACGAGCGTGTATTAGAAGTGCAGAAACAATCGAAAAACAAAATAACCTCCTTGCCAAGCATGCAGAACTTCTTGAAGAGAAAGTCTCTCACTCACTTCGTAACGCTCAAACCATTCGCTACAAAGCGTTCGATACTAATGGCTCTAACCAAAGTTTCTCCGTCGCTCTCATTAATGAAAAAGGAAATGGCCTTGTCCTCTCCTCTCTCCACGCCCGCGATCGTATGAGCACTTTTGCAAAGCCACTAGAAAACTACGAAAGTACTTACGAGCTCACAGAAGAAGAACTTGCTGTTATCGACGATGCCCGCGCCGCACACCAGAACAGACTGTAGACTGTAGCTAAATACGAAAAAGAAATCTACGGACAGAGTCCAGGATTGTGACGAGAAAAGAAAACATAAAGTATCATAAATATTTTATATTAAAAGGCTACAGTCTACAGTCTAATGGCTACAGTCTGTTAATTATTGACATTCTGTGCTATAATTGCCGTTATCATTATGTCAAAAAAGCTTACATCAGAAGCATCTTCAGCTTTATCTTCTCGTCAACCGATTATTGCGGTACTTGGTCATGTCGACCATGGAAAGTCTTCTCTTCTAGATTTCATCAGGAAGTCTAATGTTGTTGACGGTGAAGCAGGTGGTATTACACAGCGCATTTCAGCCTACGAAGTTGATCATAAGCAATCAGATGGAAAAATAAAACCAATCACGTTTTTAGACACCCCAGGACATGCTGCCTTCCAAGGTATGCGTGAGCGTGGTGTAGAAATCGCTGACATCGCCATTCTCATCATCTCAGCAGAAGACGGAGTGAAGACACAAACCATGGAAGCCTGGAAAGCAATTGATGCTCGCAAGCTACCGTATGTTGTCGCTATTAACAAAATAGACAAACCCGGTGCAGACATTCAGAAAGCAAAAAATTCACTTGTTGAACATGGTATCTATATCGAAGGCTACGGAGGAGACATTCCATGTGTAGAAATTTCTGCAAAAACTGGAAAGGGTATTGACTCTCTTCTTGAGACTCTCCTTCTTCTAGTGGAAATGAATGAACTCACCGCGAATTTATCGACAGAAGCAACAGGATATGTACTAGAAAGTTTCGTCGATGCTAAACGTGGTATCTCAGCAACCCTCATCATTAAAGACGGCACACTAAGTGCAGGTGGCTCTATCCTCGCAGGCACTGCACTTTCCCCTATTCGTATTGTTGAGAACTTCGCAGGCAAGCCGATCAAGAATGCTCACGCTGGCCAACCAATTATGGTAACAGGTTTCGATGAGATACCAGCCTCCGGTGCTATTTTCGTATCTTCACCTAATAAGAAAGAAATGGAGAAGCTCACGGAAGAGACAAGAAGTGCTCAAATAAAATCAGTAATGGACCCACGTATTTATCGTAATGCAAAAGTTGTTATCCCTGTTGTCATAAAAGCTGACTCACTTGGCACACTTGATGCCGTTAAGCGTGAGGTAAAAAAGCGTGAGACAGATGACATAAAAATAAAAATAATCGCAGAAGGTGTCGGGAACATCTCAGAAGGAGACATTATGCTTGCCTCATCTGATGAAAAGACTGTGATCTTAGGATTCACGGTGAAGATGGAATCAAAAGCACGTGACCAAGCAGACCGCTTCAAGATCAAACCAGAACTTTTCGATATTATTTACAAACTCTCAGAATGGTTCGAAACGCTTGTAGAAACTCGCCTCCCATACGAAGAAAAAGAAACTATCTTAGGAACTCTTAAGATCCTTCGTACCTTTAGTTCTCAAAAAGAAAAGCATGTTATTGGGGGACGTGTCGAGACAGGTAAGATAGAAAATGGTGCGCTCGTACGTGTCATTCGTCGTAGTGTAGAGCTTGGTAAAGGAAGAATTGTGGAGCTACAAGCCCAGAAGATCAAAACAAACATGGTCATGGAAGGCAACGAGTGTGGTCTCATGGTTGAAAGTAAAGTCGAGATGGTTCCAGGAGATATTGTTGAAGCAATCACTGTCGAGAAATTAAGAATATAAAATACAGATATTAAACTTTAGGTGTTAAAAAATACAAACTCAAGAAACTTCTAAAATCTAATATCTAATCTCTAAAATCTATCCCTATGGACGCAAATATTCCAAAATCACAACGCCAGTTACAAGTGGAGCAACAAGTTCTTGGTATTACCCAGGACTTCTTTCAGCGTGAAAGCTCAGGTGCTTCTATGATTACGGTGACTCGCACTGAGGTTTCAAAAGACATGAAGCATGGAACTATTTTTATTACTGTCCTTCCAGAAAATAAAGAAGATGCAGCTATTAACTTCGCCAAGCGTATGAGAAGTGAGCTCCGTCATTTCGTCATGAAAAGACTTCCTGTAAAAGTGATTCCATTTTTTGAAGTAGAAATTGACTTCGGGGAAAAGAATCGTCTCCATGTTGATGAACTTCTCCGTAAAGAAAAGAAAGCCAACGAGGACTACCAAGCCAAAATCACACGACCTCCTGAACAAGTAGAAAGTGAAGTAAGTGATAATTAAAAAATAATACAATTTTAAATCATTTTGTACATCTTGACAAAATATATATTTCGTGTATAATGTAAGAAGATCTTTTTAGAAAAAGAAGGCCTTGTACGTTAAAAACCAACCGTTATCGCCTCAAAAGGCATCAATAGGAGTATTCAAATGGCAAAACAGTCCACAAAGCAGACCCTGGCCGACAAAAAAACTAGCAAAAAAGACCAGCCGAAAGCTGCAGCACCTGTGAAGGTTGGCAACCCAAATGGCCCAGTGCCAGACTTTGTAAAGAATGTCGAGCGGGAAAATACCCGCAAACAGCAAGAAGTTGCCGAGCGGGAAAAAACACGACTGGCGACATTCGCAGAGTACGTCCGAAAAGAACGACTCCGTTTGCCGAAGATGTTGGTCGGTGCCACGGGCAAGTACTACGTCTGTGGTGAGAACAGCCACGGAAACTTTACTGGCTTTGACTTTGTGGTGAAGCAGCACGGGCTTCCCTCAAAAGACGGGAAGCCCGGGCAAGATGTCTTGGTTATACAAGAAGGAGCCCCTCAAGAAGGAACGGTGAACCCAGTGTTCATCTTCCATAACTGGCTAATGAAGAGCCCCTCAAAAATCAAATTTGCAGGGGGAAAAATTGGTGACGTGCAATCAGTAATGCTTGCATTTCTGCAACACAACTTGGCCAAAGAGATTGTATCTCTGAAGGCCTTCCGTGCCGAGCAGTACCGCCTCAAACAAGAAGCAGAAAAAGTTTCTGCACCATGTGTTCCAGTCCCTGTTGCTGGTTGTGACATGACCTTAATGGCGGGCGTTGATAAGGAACATGAGCTTGCAGAAGCCTGACCAACAACAAGCATAGCGCAACGCTATGACATCCTCCCATCGTACGGTACGACCGTCTGGGGGGATTTCTTTTTGCGCCGAGCAAAAAGATGTAAAAATTAGCAAATTTTTACATAAATTACTAGCCTACATCCTAATTATTAAATCTGTATCTGATTTTAAAAATTATTTTTAGCTCTTTATACACAAGACTACTTACTACTCTTTTTTCTTAACAGAAACTGAATCCACTTTTCATCACTAGTTGTAATAACACTTACCACTTCGAATTGCTGATGCTTTTTAAAAATATTTCTTAGTTCTTCTTCTGTATAATACTTAAAGTATCTCTCACCTCTCAATTTCCCTGTTTCTATTTCTTCACCAACCCCAAGCTTAAAGGTAAGACAAAATATTCCTCCATCTTTTAAAATAGTGATCACATGAGACAAAGAATCTTCAAACATCTCTTGTGTCACATGAAGATAAACAGCTTTTGCAAAAAAACCATCATATGAATGCACCCATTCTGTTTTTGGTTTATCTCGAAGATCGTAAGAGTCTGTTTGGAAACCATCAGCTTGTAGTGAGTCTAGCGCTTGTGAAATGACATCTGTACACATAACACTCAAGCCTTCATCTCGCAAGTAACGAGCATCCCTTCCCTCAGCAGAACCTAGTTCAAAAACATTTCCATTACGTGGTAGTAGATCTATAAAAGCATCAATCAAAGTAACAAATTCACCAGATACAACACTCGGGGTCTTTTCTTTAATAAAGCTCAAAATTATCTCGATATGTTTGTATGGTTACATCTTGTGGGGTCATATTTGATTTTATAGTATCACACAAAAAAATAATACTAACAAAAAACAGACTAGGAAAGTCTGTTTTTTGTTTATGTGCCCAAGAAGGGTGGGTTTCAGAACTTTTTAAATATAGTTCTGCTATCAAATCCTCTGTAAATGTTTTAGAAAAATACTACGTAAAGTAACTAA
>JAYTIW010000010.1:0-5720 GCA_043731575.1 Minisyncoccota bacterium
GATTTGGTGGACATTGCTAAAAAGGTAGTGGATACACTCGCTGCCTCATACTCCACGTCTGCGAAAGTGCTTTTTCTAGAAGGTGACTTAGGCGCTGGTAAAACAACCTTCACAAAAGCACTTGCGTCAGTGCTTGGTATTAACAAAGAAGATGTTCACAGTCCTACATTTATTTTAAAAAAAGAATATAAAGGGGAGCATGATTTTTTTACAAAACTAATTCATATTGACGCATATCGCTTCGACTCACCTGAAGAAGTGAAAGTATTAAGACTTGAAAATGATCTTAGTAATCATACAACACTTATTGTGATTGAGTGGCCGTCTAAAATGGCAGGAGTGATTAACGAAGATATGACAATTGCTTTTTCTGTAGTAGATGATGATACACGAGAGGTTGTTATTAATTATACAAATAGCCATATTGGTAATAATCCTACAATACACCATCACACCCAACCTAATACCACGTACCGGGACATCTACTTTCGCACATGATAAAAAGTAAATTAAAAACAATTGTGCTGCTTGATGCTCACGCAATACTTCATCGTGGGTATCATGCGATGCAAGGATTTGCCACACGAGATGGTAAGCCAACAGGGGCATTGTATGGTTTTATTACGATGGTGCTTAGGATTTATGAAGATATTAAACCGGATTATATTGCGGCATGTTTTGATTTACCAAAACCAACATTTAGACACCTTAGTTATGATGGGTACAAAGCAGGGAGGTCAAAGACCGACGATGCACTCATCACACAAATACAAGAAGCTTACGCGTTGTGTGAGGCGCTGTGTATTCCAATTTATAAAGAAGAAGGTTTTGAGGCGGACGACCTTTTGGGAACCATTGCTGAGCAGTTAAAGAAGAAGGAGGATACTCGTGTCATTATCGCAAGTGGTGATATGGATACATTTCAACTCATTGATGATGACATTGTTACGGTGTACACTTTAAAGAAAGCAAACGAAGCAGCACTTTTTAACTCACAATCAATCGTCGACCGTTTCGGTTTTGGTCCAGAACATATTCCAGATTACAAAGGTCTCTCGGGAGATACTTCAGATAATATTATTGGTATCAAAGGAATAGGGGACAAGACAGCAACAGAACTAATTAAGCGGTATGGAACAATAGAAGAGATGTATGAAGTGCTCAAGAAAGATAGACAAACTCTTTTAGACGCTGGATTTAAAGAACGTATTGTAAAATTGTTAGAAGAAGGTGAAGAAGACGCGCTTTTTTCAAAAACACTCGCAACTATTAGACGCGATGCATCCTCTGTATATGTCGAGCCAGAAAAAATGTGGAAAGATATTCTTAGTATTGAGAAGTACCAAGAGATGTGTGATCTTTATGAGTTTAGATCTCTTCGTAACCGGCTCCATGTCATAAAAGGTGAAGAAAAAGCAAAAGAAGAAGTCTCAGTGGTATTCCGTGACTTAGAAGAAATGAGAGTGATGGTTAATCTTCTTCATAGTGAAATGACAAATGCGCACTTTATTGACATACAAAACGTTGCACAAGTAAGTGACGTAGTGGGTGTAAAAGAAGCGCTCACCACAATGCTCACAAAAGAAAATCTCATGGAACTTTTTCTTACTGTAGAAAAACCAATCATCACGATTTTAGAAGAGATGCAAAAAGTTGGGATAACTCTTGATGTGGAGAAATTAAGTACAATGAGTAAAGATCTCCATGCGCAGGTGAAAGTTCTTGAAACGAAGATACATGGACTCGCTGGAGTAGAGTTTAATATTGCATCACCTAAACAATTAGGGGATGTGCTTTACGAAAAAATGGGGTTGGGTTCAAAAATCAAAAAAACAAAAACAGGGCAAAAGAGTACGAACGTTACCGAGCTTGATAAAATACAAAACGAACATGAGATTGTTCCACTGATTCTTCACTATCGAGAACTTTCGAAGTTACTTTCCACATACGTAGATCTTCTCCCAACATTTGTAAAAGAAGATGGGAAGATTCATGCACATTATATTCAAACTGGTGCAGGAACAGGGAGATTCGCGTGTGAGGATCCTAACCTTCAAAATCTTCCAGTGAAGAGTGAGCTTGGTCAAAAAGTACGGGGTGCTTTTATTGCAAGTAAAGGTAAAGTACTTCTTTCGTGTGACTACGCACAAATAGACCTCCGTGCCGCAGCTATTTTGTCAGGGGATGAAAATCTGGTGGAGATTTTTACAAAAGGAATTGACGTGCACACAGGAACGGCGGCTCGGGTTTTTGGTGTCGCTGAAAAAGATGTGACAAGTGATATGAGACGAAAGGCGAAAGCAATTAACTTTGGGATTTTATACGGCATGGGAGTGACTGCGCTTAAGGAGGGGATGGGGGTAGAGCGTAAAGAAGCACAGGATTTTTTTGACCAATATAAAGCAACATTTGTGCGACTTATGGAATATCTTGAAGAGATAAAAGCAGATGCATGGAAGCATGGCTACACAACAACACTCCTCGGTCGTCGTACCCATGTTCCACTCCTTAAAAGTCCACTACCATTCCTTCGTGCACAAGGGGAGAGAATGGCGATGAATGCACCAATACAAGGTACGAGCGCAGATATTGTGAAGCTTGCGATGATAGATGCGACAGCGTATTTTAAAGAAAAGAATTTGATTGGTAAAGCTGACCTTCTGCTCCAGATTCACGATGAACTTATTTTTGAAATTGATGAGGCTCTTGGCGAAGAAGTTGCAACTGATCTTGCTAAGATTTTGGAGAATGTTTTAAAGAAGCGAGAGCTTTCAGGTATTCCACTTGTTGTTTCAAAGAGTCTTGGGAAGAACTTGGAGGTAATTTAAGAAAGAATTGAAAAGATAAAAACGCTGAAATACTGCTTTGAAAAGACACGAAAAAATCTTGCTAGATTTTTTCTATGTTACGCCTCGTCAGGCTTCACAATTTCTTTTCAAAGCGATATTTCAGCGTTTTTAAAATTCCACGTATACTATCAGCATGATCTACTCCATTATTGGAACACATAAAGAAAGAAGAGAAAAAGGTCACAAAGAATTTTCTTCTTTTGGTGTAGCTATGCACCACATTTATAGTGAGCAGGTGGGAAGTTTAGAAGCACTCATCAATGCAACAAGTCTTTTTGGAGATGTGAGTGTTGTTGTGTGTATTCAATTAGGAGAAGTTGTCTCTTCAAAAGAAGAGTTGGTGCGACTACTTGATAGTATGAAGACCTCCCCGAACATATTTATTATTGATGAGCCATTTGCAGACGTGCATCTTTTTAATAAGTTAAGTAAAGTTTCTGTAAAAGTTATTGATGCAAGAGAAGAGAAAATAAAAGATGTAAGTGTGTTTACTTTTTGCGATTCTTTTATTGCTCGTGATAAGAAGCAGGCATGGATAGACTTTTTGGAGCTTAAAAAAAATAGCAGTGCAGAAGCAGTACATGGGGCACTTTGGTGGAAGTTTCAAATGGAGTGGAGTAAGGTAAAAGAAGGAAAGAAAAGTCGCTTCACTCAAGATGAGTGTGAGAAATTAGGAGGAGAGATTGTGCGGTCAAGTATTTTAGCTCATCGTGGAGAAAGAGACTTTATGTTGGAACTTGAGAGGATTGTGTTATCTGTTTAATTACCATCCTCCTCTTTGTTCCTTATTCTTTAAGCGAAGCGATCTCTACTCTTTCACATTATCCTCCTAACGTATCAACTGGAGTAGAAGTTGCTTCATATTGAGTGCGGCACTGTTTCTCTGTTGCTTCTGCTTTATAGTAAAGGGTAGGGGAGATGATATAACGTCGTAGGCCAATATTAAGTTTTGTCACATCTAAGTACCATGTCTGTTCAGGCTCACTCCATGTGCTTTCGCATGTTGAACCTGTCCCTACAGTGTGAGATTTAAGGATAAGTTTTTCTCCTTCTGTTGCAAGGAGGAATAATTCACTTGTACAAGATCTGGCAATGTTTGCTCCAATGGTTGTGTTATTTTCTTCGTACATCAAAACCTTTGCACCTGTTTTAGTGTCGAGAATATACACTTTGTTAGAGAACTCACACGCTTCAATGTTACCAAGCGAGTTTTCACTTAAGTAAAACTGCCCAGGCTGTCCAACAATTGGAATACTATTAATAATCGCAACTATCGAATTAGTAGGCACTACGTTTACAATGTGGGTTGACCACCCAGAGACATTTGTTTCACTTGGTGGGAATGTATAAATAACTTTTCCGTTCTCATCAACAATCGAGCCGTTTTTTACAGTGAATCTAGTTTCATTAAATGAGGTGTTTTTTTCTGAGGTTGGGGTTTGATTGTTTGTAGGATTATTTTGTTGTGATGCAGGTGCATTTTTTGTTTCATTGGTGAGAACCCTTTCAACTTTTTTAATGACAACAGCTACGGTATCAGTTACTATTTTGATGATACCTTTATTTGTAGTTGGTTTTGAGGATGCTTTGTTTATTAATTGTGATGATGTTCCGCTGGTTGTTGAACTAGATTTTTCAAGAACAGGGAGTGTTTCCATGTAGCTTGGAGTTTCTTGCTTACAGATACCAAATTCACAATTTGATCCACTGCGTGGGATAGTTGACCCGTCCGGACATGCCATCACGTCAACTGGGCACATCGGTGCGTCTGGTGCTTTGTGTTTATTGTGATAAACGACACCACCAAAAACTCCACCTAAAATAACGATGATGACAAGGAGAATAAGTTGGAGACGAGGCATGAGCGAAGTATAGCAATAAAAGAAAAAAGAAGAGATGTTTGTCACCAGAAGAAGCAATCCTAGATATTTTAAGCACTACGACTGAATCGACCTGTAATTTTATTTTTTAGATAGTTTCTTATAAGAATCTTCTAATTCTTTTTGTTTTATACAAAGTGGGTCATCTTTATCAAGTATTGGTAGTATAACCCTAGTTAAATAAAGACTAATTTGCGAAATATCTCCAAACAATAATCTTATTTTTTTAGGGTCGTATGCACAACCATAAGTATTGTAAATTTTGCCATCCATTTCAAAATTATTATTAAATATTCTTTTAATGGTTGCGTGTGAGGATGTGTCACATATTTTTGTATAAATTTTTTCTAAATTTATATCTATCATTTTCTCTCTTCTTAAATAGTCAAAGTTTAATTTTGACTTATTTAAACTTTTTCTAGATTCTTTAAATTCCTTGAACTTATCTTTATCTATAATATAATCTGCCACTGATAAAAATTCTAATACAGGTCTTAACAGGTGTGAAGAATCAAGAATTGCTCCCCATAAACCAACATTAATACTAATCAAAATTGAAGAAAAAGAATTGCTAAGTAATGGGTAAATTATTTTTTGATCCTCTGTTTTATGTTCCTTATTAAAAAATTCAGACGTCCAATTCAAACAAGTTATACAAAAATTAAATCTTTCCGCAATAATCTTATCTTCGGAAAGATATTTTTTTTCTACAGCATCTTGCAATCTTAAAATATTAGAAACTTGATCTTTCATTATTTTATAATCATAGCATTAGTGTAATATTTGTGGTCACAAGTTACTAATTGCGCTAACTACGCTAAAGCGCAGGTTGCTCATAAGTACTCGCGACCCCGCCTCGTCCATTTCAAAAAGTCAGGGGTTCAACTTTTTGAAACATGACTGCGGTCGGCACAAAGGTACGAAAGCCAAGCGGTTGGCTTTCTAAAAATAAAAACCAAGCTTGTGGCTTGGTTTTTATTTTTACCTTTGT
>JAYTIW010000011.1:0-2270 GCA_043731575.1 Minisyncoccota bacterium
TTTTTCGTTTTTACATAAGTACATAGATTACTGCCATCCAAATGCTCCATAATTAAATGCATTCTCTTTGGCGTTTCTAGTGCGTGGTATAAACGACAAATACGTGGATGTGAAACTTGTTGCATTATATTTATTTCACTATTTAATCTTTTCCAATGAGCTGGATCTTTTACTTTTGCTTTGTCATATGTTTTTATTGCTACTTTAGCACCTAATTATTTATCATTTGTTAAGAATCAATTGGTCCTTATTAATTTGAAAATTTAAGAAGTCTTTCATTATGTTGATATAACTCAATAAGTGTGAACAATTCGTCCATAATGTACGTACGTACAATTAATGCAGTACAAGGATACACACTATGATGTACATATAATACGCATACACATACGCAAACATACACATACGCAAACATGCACATACGTACATGTCCAGTAAGTACAAAAATAAACATCAAGTACAGTACGTACATGTAAGTCTGTGCCAAGCGACTCTAACTTTACCATAGCTACCCACACCCACAACTCTACCAACCATGTACATGTCCATCACAGACGTGCACGCAGGTAGCAATAACGGTTCGTGTTGAGCTATAAAGTAAAAAAAGATAAGAAATGAAGATAAAATTAAATGAAAGTATACGATAATGATAATCTTAGTAAAGAGAAAAATATCATACTATAGGAACGAAGAAAACTTGTGAAGAATGGAGATAGAGAAGAGAAAATCATGTCACACTAGTCTGCAAAAAAAGGCAAGATAATAACAGAATCAAAACAAATTCTCAAGAATACGAATAACTGAAAAGTAAATGTAAAAAATGTGATTACCTGTAGGAATGGAGATAAGTTGTTTTAATCCTTGCGCTTCACTTAAACTGCAGTGTTTATTGGGGATTGTACTTAGAGTGACTGGTAGATCACTTTCTAATACCTTCACCTCTTCTTCTACAATATTTTTTCTTTTTAATATTAAATCTTCCTGCTCCAATTCTCTTTCTTCACCTTCTCTTCCTTCCCCTTTCCTCTCTTCCCCTTTTCTCTCTTCTCCTTCCCCTATATCTTCCTCTTTCATAATTACTTCCCCTATTTCCATTCCATCTCCTTTCTTAATAATTGCTATTGCTAATACTAATTTTTCATTTTCTATTTTTATTTCATTATTTTTTACTACTTCATCTTTTGTGTAGAGTTCTGGACTTCCTCTAGCAACTGATGATGCAGCAGATATTCCTATGCTTGGTAGACTGATGTCCATAGAAGCAGTTGTTAGACTTATAACGTCTAGATTACAAAGAGAAAGTGGTCTCACTTTCCCGATTTTTGATTCTCTGACTACATTTATGTTAGTACGTTCTCGGTTCGTACGGGTGGGAAACAATCTATGCGTATGTTTAAAGTTGAGATTGCTGTGTTGGAGTGGCTGATGCGGTTTAAGCCCTTCTTTAACGTGTGTGCAGGGTCCTGTACCGGTGCTTTTGTGCTTTACAGGATAGGTTCCGGTAAAAACACCAAAGTTGTATTTCTGGCTTTCATCGATTGCTGTTCTTAACTTGGTTACGGTAGAAGATGGTCTACGAAGAGGTCCATGTACAGAGTCGAATTCGGCATGCGTGAGAGTGTAACTGTAAAGAAGTGTTGACTAACGTTAGTGTTAGTGTCAAATCAGTCCTGAACAGGTATCTTATACACGCTATTTTATAACGCTAATTTATCACAATTACGTTATGATATCCAGAATTAATCTCGACATTATATATGGTTGCACTTACTTGGAGTTCTCTCGAGCACAAGATGAAGAGTCAGCGATAACATGTGCTGAAAGAAAAGGTTGAGAACCAGACTCCTTAGAAGGAATAGAAAAAGTGTCAGATCGTTCCCGCAAGGAACAACCCTCAGCATCTGATTCGCAACTAGTTTTCAAGAGGTCTGTGCTGCTATCTGTGGGAGGATTCAGTAACTCCACGCTGGTCCTCAAGCTATCATCAGTACTTGTATTCAGCCTTGAAATGTTGCCGCCCACTCTTGTGGGGTCAACTGTAGTCGTTGTTTTGTTCTGATCCAGCGATGCACCACTTTTTGACGTCGCAATCCTTTTCGAAACATTCTGCTTGACAGTCGATCGTGACTTCGATGGAAAGTTCATGAAAAACTTCCCAACAAAAAGGGCTTCCTGCTGCCGAGACGATTCTAGGTGCTGTGACATATATTGCCACTACATACGTTCGGGAAAGAACTAGTCGATAGAGTAATTAGTTCTGTTGGCGAGAG
>JAYTIW010000012.1:0-5663 GCA_043731575.1 Minisyncoccota bacterium
CTTTAACTACTGTGTTGTTAAATGTGGTGATGAGACCTGCAAAGGTAGAGAGCCCCTGTTGAACACCAGTTGCGGAGGTTTGGGCGGAGGCGGTGTCTAAAAGTATAAAAAAAACACTAAGAGAGACTGCAGCTAAAGTAAAAGTTTTTTTCATAATGTGAATAGTATGTTAAGTGTAGCAAAGAAAGAAGAAACGACAAGAATGTTATTCTGGTGCCTACCGACCTCCATAACAAACCCCGTCAGTCCCCATTTGTCCATTTCCACCAGATGATGTCTTACATGCCTGCCCTGCAACTGGGGTAGTCCCGATAATTTTAAGCGCACTCACACGCAGTGCAACAAGGAATCCTTGAAGGACCATAATAACAAGTGTCGTTATAAAAGCCCACAATAGCCACGATTTAGCTTTTTTAAGTGCATCTGGTGCTCCTTGTGCCAGCACAAAAGAAAACCCTGTCCACACCCATATAACAATGAGTGCTGGATAAATAAAGAACTGCATCACAAGACGAAGTGCATTTAAAATAAAGTCGTACAAGTTCGTAATATTTGGCGTAAAGTTAGGAAGTAACTGTCCACTTGCTGCATAGGTGTGCTCAAATAATCCCCCAGAAAATAACTTTAATATTTGTAAAATTCTTGGGTCAACTCCAAAAGCAGAAAGAAGAGCATATAAACCTCCTCCGACAAGAACAACAACAATCAAAAAACCAACGATGGCATTCCCTGCCTTACTAAGTGCATCTTTATACGCATTAGCATTCCCTTGCTGAAGGGCGAACCATGCTGTGACAAAACGGTATGCCACAAAGATGAAGAGAAGAGGAAGACCGATAGTTATGACTATACCGAGAAGTCCTTTTACGAGTGGGCCAATATCCCCGACTTTACATGCAGTTGCCGAGGTGGCACCAAGTCCACACGTAACAACAGAGTCCCCTGCAGCTTGTGCATGTACCTCATGAGAAGACAAAATTAAAAAACTGAAGAAAAATAAAATAATAATACTTCCGAAAAGTTTTTGCTTTTTTATAATGTTAATACTTTTTAGCATAAAGATCTCTCATTCTGGCAATAAATATCGTCGTAGCGTCATTAACTCCATAACGGTAATTAATAATATCTGAAATCATCGTAGTAGTATACCCAGTACTTTGCTTACTATATCTATCGTACCAACCACGTGCCACAAGCATACTTCGTGCAATCACAGGATCAAGTGATGGGGTCGCGGCATATGTTCGAAAAGCAGGAACTCCTCCTATAATTTGTGCGATAGTTGGAGCAACCCCAGCACTTGCAAAGTCTTTTTCTACCGTAAGGGAAGCGAGAGGATTCTTTGTGGTTTTAAGTGTTGCAATAGCGTACATTCGCATACCAGTGGTAAAGGTATTGTATTTACGGGTCTGTGGTAATGTTGTCATCTGAAAATCGCCTCGTGGGTTACGTGCCCGAAGTGACTGGTACTCCCCAGAGTATCCAATGTACATTGCAAGCTTCTCACCAACAAAAAAGTCCGCAGGGTTCCCCGTTTGAGCTTGAGCCCATGTGTATGCATTCTGCCCTGGGTCACCAAATTGTGTAAAGAAACGATTAACCGTGACAAGAGGGAGTATTTCACTACCTTCTGTCACTGGCTCATTTGCTTGTACACTAAAATATACTTCTCCTGTAGAGTCAACCGCTTGCACAACAGGTGTTTGTCCAAGCTGAGACACGATAGCCATAATGATATCTTTTGCGTACGGAACAGTCGGAGTACCAAGTGCTATAGCAGATTGAATAAACTGTCCACCTTGTCTTAAGGTAAGTAATGGCGCGAGTGTTACCACTTCATCCCAATAAACTGGAGGGTTTATAATCCCACGCTTAGAAAAAAGCGTACGGTTATAAAAAAGTACCATTGGCTCAATAGACACAGGAAGAGCAAGAGCTCCTTGTGAAGAGAGAAGCACTGATGCTCCGTCTACATATGCATCTCTAAAATTTTTCTCAGCTACTTGAAATGGATAGATGCGTTCTGTTTGTGAAAGAATAATCTGGTGTGGTGCGATAATCATGTCTGGCCCTTGACCACTTGCAACAGCTTCTAGAAGACGCTGCTCGAAATCTGCTTCAGGTACGTATTTATAGCGCACAGCGTAGGTTTTTGCTTTTGGGTTAAATTCTTGGGTAAGAGTATTCATGCCTGCTTCCGGAAGAGTTCCCCAAAGAATAACATCTCCTCGTGCGTTACTTGCTTCTTTACATTTCCCAACAGGAATTTTACATGAGAAGAGGAGCACAGAGAAAAGAGTAGCGAAGAGGCCTACCCCAAGTAAGATTTTTGGTAACATGAAATGTAGTATACAGCCTATAGCCTATAGCGTATAGCAAGTAGAAGTGGATAGGTAGCTGCACAGAAGATACTTCAGGACTGTAGACCTTAGCCTGTAGACTGTAGCTTTTTAATACAACACCAAACTACAGGTGGCCGCTTCGCGGCCACCTGTAATGCTTAATAGTATTTAGTTTTTAGCTACAGGCTAGTTACTTACATTGCCATCGCCAAAAACGCGTAATGGTAATCCCCAGCAGGTAACCTCTTTAAAATTCTAAACCCATGCTTTTGTACCAAGTTAATTGCTTGCTCCTCTTGCACAACATGAGATCCGTGTGGACCTAGTCCACCGTGTGAGTCACTCCAATCCACCACAAGAAGCTGTCCTTCTGGCTTAATAAGTCGTGCGATGTTAATCAGTGCTTTATCTATTTTATCAAACTGAAATAGCACATTTGAAACAACAACTGCGTCTAAACTGTATGCATCTATCGGAATAGCTTTCTCTACATCTGCCCAAATCATCTCCACATTCACAATCCCTCGTTTATCTAAAGTTCCTGCAAGGGTGTGAAGTGACTCCCTATGTACATCAACTGCATACACTTGCCCAGTAACACCAACTTCATGTGCAAGTGCGATAGTATACACTCCCGTCCCACAGCCAATATCAGCAACCCTGTCACTTGGTTTAGAATATAATTCACGAACAAGATGTTCTGGAGTGAGGAAGGACATACGGACAGTATATAGCCACTAAGGTTTAGTCACTAGTGGATACCAGACATCACCCCTTTCCTACTTATCTTTTTTATGTTGATAGTTAAAAAACTTGTACAATACAAAAAGTTGAGGTAGGATACTTTATAGACTACAGGAGAACCTCGTGAACACAGAGAGCATTGACCTTATAGAACTTTTTATTCCCTCAATTGGGAAATGCACACTATTCCCATCCATTGATGACTTGCGAGACGCTCTTAACACATATAAAGCTTTGTGTGAAGTCGCAAAACATCTCGGTTTAGGAGAAATTCCTACACGATCACATGAGAAAACTCAAGAAATTTTCAGAATTCTTGCGCTCACTTTTTCGGAAGTAGAAGAAAATGAAGTGAGAGTTCTTATTTCAGGAGTACATGAATCGTATCCATCAGTTGATACAACCCAAAAGTCAACAAATCGAGTAGCGTGTGTCACTGCAATGGATCTCTACATTTATGGTGAAATATTTTTTAAACAAAAAAATCCTTTTACACATCATATCGAAATGACTCTTGATGAAGTACCAATAAAAGAAGAGCAAAAAGGTAAAAAACCTTTCTATTGTCTCTTCTTATCAGCGTCGTAAAAAAATCTCATACTTAAAAAAGGCTACGAAAGTTGCCTTTTTTTATTAAAATTAATTAAAATTAAGAGAATGACTTTTCTTAAAGTCTTAAAGAAATCTACCTTTAATTATCTATCCCAAAACTCTAAAGAATCTGGAATATAGTTGTCATCAGAGTCAGACCAAAAACCACTCTCTTCATTTGACTGAGCACTTTCACGTACTCCCACTCGGTCAGAAGAAAAATTTGTCTCGTTTGTAGGAGAAGGGTTACTGAGCGGGTCGTACGAAGTTGTTGTAACTTCATTAGCGACTGACTGCTCTCCTTCTTCTTTAGTATCTTGTGTACCATCACCATTTGCATCGCTATCAGCAGTATCTATAATGCCGTCGCCATCATCATCGGTATCAGCATAATTAGGAACCCCGTCACCATCAGTATCACCCTCCTGAGAATCAACATGTCCATCCCCTTCTGCGTCAACATCTTGTCCATCTCCTATTCCATCGTTATCGGTATCATCGTCATTAGGATTAGTACCTCGATGCACTTCGACGTTATCATTAAGGCCATCCCCATCAGAATCTTTTGACCGTGCAGTAACTTCACTTCTAACATTTTTTATAAAAGATGTTTTCACAGAAGTTATATCCCCTACACTCCCAAGTAAGTCGTGAGAATAGAAAAAGAGAACTTTTTTTTCCGCAAGAGATACACCTATTGGTTTTGGTTTTATCTTAAACATTGCATATGTCTCCGCAACATCTTCTATTGGTTGACTGCCAGCATATAATGTAACAAAATAAGGAGCTGGAGCATTTTTTGGTGTATATGTGTACCCTGATTTCTGATAAAATTCATTAACAAAAGTACTAATAACCGCCCCTTTCTTATAACATACTTCGTACACCTTAAATTCTTCAACATATCCCTCACAACTTTTTTGTCCTTTTAATGCAAAGTACTCATCACTATTTTTACTTAGTGTAAGAATGTGAACTCCTTCATGCACAACAGTTGCGTATGCTTCAGCACTGTCAAAAACTCCGTTCACCACATGAGTATCTACAACTATTCCAAAGACATTATGGTAGACATCTTTAGCTGGGTCTGCTCTTGTTACGAAGCCGTAGAGTTTGTTACCATTTTTACTAAGCAGTGATGGGTACACCTCGTACCTTTCTATTTTATTAATTGTATTTGTATCATTTCCTTGGGTAAACATACCCCACATTGTCCTATTTAACTTTTCATCTTTTGACCCAGTATTATTTTGGAGAAGTCTACCTAGTTGGCCGTCACGCACTTCATAAATGAAAGCTTTTTTTGTTGCATCAATAACTGGTAACTCTTCACTTTGTGTACTTGGTCTATTGCCTAGCGCAACAGATGTGTCTCCAATTTCTTGCTGTGGGGTTTTAATTAATACACATGTCCCGTGTGCATCAAAGTTAGTTCCAATTGGACATTTTTTTGATCCACCATCCCACACACTTACATTTTTATCTGGTGTCATCATCGGAAGAGGTTTTTTAGTTTCGCCTTGCATCCCTCCCCCCACATACGCCGAAGGATTATTACCACTGGTTCCTGTATTCCCTCCAGTAGTTGGGACACCAAGCGGATTTCCTCCAGTGTTGCCTCCAGTAGTTGGGGAACCTAGTCCATTTCCACCATAATTAACATTTGGAATAGTAATAGTAGCAGAATCAAGTCCTGGAACAAGACTTTGAGTAACTTTAATGATTCCATAGACAGAGAACATAACAAAGAGAGCAACAAGTCCCCAGATCATGAATTGCTTACCATTAGTGATAGCATCTCCTTTTCCTTGACGAAGTCCCCAGATGAACTGAGTAACACCAAAGAAGAAGGCGACAACTGCTCCTGAGATACAGAGTGTAGCGAGAGCTTTAACTACTGTGTTGTTAAATGTGGTGATGAGACCTGCAAAGGTAGAGAGCCCCTGTTGAACACCAGTTGCGGAGGTTTGGGCGGAGGCGGTGTCT
>JAYTIW010000013.1:0-2213 GCA_043731575.1 Minisyncoccota bacterium
AATAATCAGCGACACAAGGGTCATGTTATTGTGGACACAAAAACTTCTCATGAGTCACACCACGAAATAATTCAATCAGAAATGCCAGCGGGAATTAGAGGGCTTCCTCTTGGAGGTGTTACTGAAGTAACATCCCACACATTACAAGAAATGGCAGATCATCCTAAATTTACTGTTATACAAGGATATATGAACAGCCAAAGCGAAGCATTGTGGCGTATTGGAATTATGGAGGCAGATAATGTTTTACTTGAAGTTTTAACAGAAAAAGGTTACCAGGGAGATGGTGTTGGGGAAAAACTAAAGAGTGCTAGTTTTAAAACTATTGATCTTGCATGGGATGCGCACAAGATACGAAATAGAATTGCGCATGAGGGGTCTGATTTTCAGTTGACTGAGCGAGAGGCGAAGCGAGGGTTTATGCTGTATGAGTCGGTGCTGAGGGATTTGAAGGCGATTAGGTAGGCTAGGGAGTAACCATTAGTGGTTAGGTTTTAGGGGGACTGGAATCGCGAGTACGCTTTCGGTCACAAAACCTCTCCTCGTAAACTCGTCGATAAAGTTTTCCGACCCGGTATCGATTCCTGCCGCAAGTGAAGCAGTTCACTTGCTTCCGATACAAACAACAAAAGAAAAAACAGCACTGGGCACTGCGCTGTTTTTTCTTTTGTTGTTGCGGGGACAGGAATCGAACCTATGTCCCGAGGTTATGAGCCTCGTGAGTTACCTCTACTCTACCCCGCTATATTTTATTGAGTTGTATTATAGTACCACAGTTATTGTTATTTTACAATCTTTTATTTGATAAAACAATCATTTTATGATATAAATATCTTTACTTGTCGGTGTAGCTCAGTTGGTTAGAGCACATCACTCATAAAGATGAGGTCGGAGGTTCGATCCCTCCCACCGACACCAAAATAAAAAAGAAGTGTTATACTTTAGTTATAGAAGATTTTCTTTACAGTGAAAAAGATTTTCTAAATAATAGATTTAGACTCTTTTTTCAGACTCCTCAATTTAATATTTATTCAGATAGACTTGTTGTAGTAATTCCTGTGGGGGAAGGGGAGGCAGATCCAGATTTAAGTGTTTCTGTTTCTGTTTTTCTTTTTGAAAATATACATGACATTATAATCAAAAAGAACTTCTTAGGTTTATCCTATAAGGTTCTTTTAAAACTTGACGGAAAAAAATATTTTAATCTAAAGAATTCTTCCGTGCCTTCAGGCCGGAGTGTATTGTGTTAGCATGTATGCATGTCTACTGAATCTGTTCACGATAGAGTAAACGAAGAGATGATACCTCGTGCCTTCAGGCCGAGGTAGTTCATTGACTCTTCTTTTTCTTCAGATACAATTCTAATAGCTAATAATTTTAATCTAGAAAATGCCAAGAAAATAAAAAATATTTTACTAGATGTAAAAAATAGGAAACCTTCCCATATAGTTGGCCACCCCTATACTGAAAGTATTGAATATAAATACAAGCAATCTAAAAAAGATAAAAAGTTTGGGTTTGGTAGTAATGGTGATGCATTACTGATGTCTCAATCACTTTTCTTTGGGTTATTTGTATTTATTGGAGTTTTAACTCTTTTTGTCTTAAATTTCAAGTAATCAAATAAGGTATTTGAATATAAACCTGTTCATTTTACTTTGTTACTCCAGGTCTTTCGCTTGCTAGCTTTAGTCCAAGACTTGATTTTACTAAATCAGGACATTTTCATCCTTCCAAGAAGCGAATTTGCTAATTCGTCCTCGTTACTCCTGCCATTTCTTTGTTACGTCCTCTTTTTCTTTCTTTACTGCTTCGATAAAACCATTCTCAATATGTGCTTGCTTTAAAAGTATACGAGCGTATCTGTGATAGAAGAATAATAGGCAAAGTGATGTCTTAACAAGAGAAACTGTTACAGGAACGTTGACTGCTTTGTCAGCCTTATTCTTGTCAGTAAAAGATAATGAAAGAGTTACATTTTCGATTGTGTAGTTTTTGAACTGTCCTTTCATTTGCAATTCTTCGAGACATGTAAATAGGGGATGGAGACCATTCTCTTGTTGACTGCTTGGAAGCGAGACCCTTATTTTGTTTTTTTGTTTTTCATTACCAAAAGAAAATGTTACTGCTTTTATTTTCCATGCAAATAATGGTGTACCTTTGTTTGTTTTAGAAAAATCGAATGACTCATCTTTAAATGTAGAGAGGTCAAA
>JAYTIW010000014.1:0-13703 GCA_043731575.1 Minisyncoccota bacterium
TCATGTTTTTACCAAAAATATACCCTTAGATGAGGTGTAGACATTTTCTCTTTGAGAAAATGTCTTGTATTCTTTTAGTTTAATTTGAGATGGGTTCTAACTACTTTAAATATTTTTGAATATTTTTCTTGTGTTCATCAAATGTCTTTGCGTAATACATCTTCCCATCACGCCCTGTAAGATAAAAAAAATATGGTGTAACAATTGGATGAAGTGCAGCGTTTATTGCTGTGAGGCCTGGATTATTAAGTGGACTTTTTGGTAACCCTCTTTGTTTATATGTTTCCATAGCAACATCTACCTGAAGCATCATTTTTTTTGTAAGACGTGCAAGAAGTATACCTGCAACAATCTTCATGTCTTCTTGCGTTTTTGCTTCACCTTCTAAAATGGAGGCAAGGACAAGGAGATCATTTTCATCTCTAAGTGGTGGGACAACCTCTACGGGGTTTGGAAGTGTTGCAATTTTTTTTGCAAAAGTATTCAACATTATTTTTATAACATCTTCAGCAGAGTAAGATGGAAGGAGGAAGTACGTTGAAGGAAAAAGTTTACCGTTTGCATTATACTGAGAGGTCATTTGAGTAAAAACTTCTGTTGAAATAGAAGGGAGTGCTTTTATAACAATTGAAGCAATTTCTAGTGAAGTGCTCCCTTCCGGAATTGTTACTGATACCAGCGGAGAACTTGGACGACCTTCAACAAATCTAATCACAACGCCAAAAAGAGAAAGGGGAGTGGTAAAAATATATCCACCGAGTTTTATGTTTCTATCTTTTCTAAAAAATGACAACCCTGCGCGAAATAAAAGTGGGGATGAAATAAACTTTTCTTCTTCCAATCTTTTACTGATACTTTTAAGACTTTCATTCTCGTTAATAATAAAGTTCTTCCCTACAGGAAAATCATTTGGTACTACAAAAGATTGTTTATAAAAATACAGTCCTGAGACAAGAAATAATATGATACATACCCCCACTACTGTGTAATTTTTTGTATTTCGCATAATACTATTACAAAGGAAGATTAACTGGAGCAATACCTTTCGTACTATCAATACGAGGAAGTGTAGGTGTGGCTGCAACTGCCCCCGGCGGATGCCATAATGTAGCCACTTCTTCAAGATTGAGTGTCATTGCGGTTTTTGATGCGTCTGGGTGTTCAAATGGATAAAGGATAGCTTCATACACCATTCTAAATAATTTTCTTGATTTCATTGATGATGGCCAGAAAAATATATCTTCCCACTCGTCGAGAGATCTTCTTTCTTTAATGTGTGGGTAGAAACCTTCACGTTCAACAAATGCTTCGAAGCATTCTTCAGATCTCCAATATACACGTTTTATTCCGTGTTTTTCCCAAGGAAAGTCATATGGGTCGGTTATATTTCCTGGGACTAACTTATTCCACCCATTAAATAGTTTAGAAAAAGAGAGAGTAGTTGCTGTTTGACCACCATTAAAATTTTCTTTTTTAGTAACATAAAGAAGCCGAACAAGGGCAACAGCAAGAGGTTTACCCATTTTTGCATTAATAATTTCTAGCTCATCTTTATCACTTTGGCTGAGCTTTATCTCATCTTTTGTTAAAGCTCGTATTCCTTTTTCGTCTTCTCTAAAGCCATATGTCACATCAACTTCTTCTGTAGTTTTTGAGTCACCTTCCCCTACCTCGATTTTCTTCTTTCTTGGATTTCCATTTTCGTCGTACACAATGTCTCCCATTTTTACAAAACCAGCATTTTTAATTTGCTTTTTACGAGCATCTGCCATCTCCTTTAAACTCATGTGCTCGTGAGTTTTTTCGTTGACATAAAACTTTGGCATTTTACCTGTTCCGTTATAGACAGACTCATCTTGAATAAGTATCTGGTACCACATATGTTCACCTTTTCCAATACTTCCCATCGCTTCAAGTATCTGTGTAAGTGGGTCAGTTTTGTACTCTTCTTTCGGATCTTTATCAAGCCCAAAATCAACATATGTTTTAATTGGAAGAAAGTCTGCCTTCATTTTATATGTATCTTTTTCATCTTTACCTGGAAAAGGTTTACCTGTTTTGCCGTCCCATGGTGACCAATTTTCATTAGTTCTATACGTCATTCCCCAAAGACTAACATCAGTTGAAAGGTGGTGAAAATGTATTAATTTTGTATAATCTTCAGCTTCTACAATTTCAATAGTTGGATACTGTGCATAGAAGTTAGTCTCCATAAGTGTCTTGAACCGCCTTTGCACGCGAATATAAAAATGAATAACTCCTTCAATAGAGGCTATTTCTAGAGACCCGAAGTGGGGAAGTTTTCCTTCAAAGTTTCTTGCGTAACGTGTACTTGCCCCCGCCCCCTGAAGAAATCCAGTTAAAGCAACCTCAGTCCCAAGAGGTGATTTAGTTATCTCTCGTGGTAACTTAACCTCAAGCATAACCCAATCAAGTGAGCTTAAATACTTCTGATTAATGTACATCATCCAAAACCGCCACGACCAAGCACACAAAAGAAGAAAGATACAAAAATATAGTGTAGCTAGGGCTATATCAATAAGAAATTGCATACGAAAAGTATACCATGGGTAGACTGTAGATCGAGACAGCTCGGCTGCGAAGATGTCCGAAGCCACCAGGCGGAGGGACCTGTAGACTGTAGACTGTAGACTGTAGACTGTAGACTGTAGAGGAAAGTATACTTGGTAAAATACGAAGGTAAAGAGCGACCCCTTCGGGGTCGCTCCTTGTGTTCGTATTTGGCTACAGTCTACAGTCTTAAAGCTAAAGTCTTTCTTATTTGTTCTATAGAATGCACATCTAAAATGGTGTACACTGTAATTACACATTTACATACCATATATACCCTAACTATCATGATGAAGAAAAAAGTTGTTAAACCACTCAAAACTGTCGGAATAAGAGATGCCTCCCCTACGAAAGAAAGTACTAAAGGAAACTCCGATGCACTTTTGAAAGAAATCCAAAATAAATTTGGTGAAGGAGCGATTATGAAACTTGGTGATGCACCAAAAGTAGATGTTGGTGTCGTCCCTACTGGAAGTATCGGACTCGACGCTGCTCTTGGTGTTGGAGGTCTTCCTCGAGGAAGGATTGTAGAGATATTCGGCCCTGAATCTTCAGGTAAAACAACTCTGACACTTCACGTGATTGCTGAAGCTCAAAAACTTGGAGGCATTTGTGCATTCATTGATGCAGAACATGCGATGGACCCAGAGTACGCAAAAAAACTTGGAGTGAATATCAATGAACTTCTCATCTCTCAACCTGATAATGGTGAGCAAGCTCTTGAGATTACTGAATCTATCGTACGAAGCGGCAAGGTAGATGTACTTGTCATTGACTCAGTCGCTGCGCTTACTCCAAAAGATGAGATCGAGGGCGACATGGGGGCACAGCACGTTGGCAAGCAAGCACGTCTCATGTCACAAGCGCTTCGTAAGCTAACAGCCATCGCTCACAAATCTCAAACGGTGATCATCTTCATCAACCAAATCCGTATGCAAATCGGAGTAATGTTTGGCAACCCTGAAACAACCCCTGGAGGAAAGGCACTCAAGTTCTACTCCTCTGTTCGTATCGATATTCGTAAAATCGCTCAGATTAAAAAAGGAGATGATGTTGTTGGAGCTCGTACAAAAGTAAAAATTGTAAAAAACAAAGTTGCCGCCCCTTTTAAAACAACAGAATTCGATATTATGTATAACGAAGGAATTTCAAAAGAAGGAGAACTTCTCGCCCTTGGAGAAAAATTCAAGCTTGTTACTAAAAGTGGAACAAGCTACGCTTTTGGTGAAGAAAAACTAGGTCGAGGATACGACGCATCTCGTACCTACCTTCGTGAGAATAAAAAAGTTAGTAACGCTCTTGAAAAAGCAATTCGAAAAGAACTCGAAAGTGGAGCTCTTTCCTACGCTGGATCTTCTGACCCAGAGGAAGGAGAGACTCCTACAGAGTAGGACAAAACGTCGCAAAAATAACGCAGAAAATACAGAACAATATAACAATACTATATTTTTTACAAACACCATGCCTCCTCTTCCACAATTATCACCCACTCCTTCCCAAGAAGAACCTAGGGAATCCACTCCTGTAATAGCGAAAAAAGCTGCTAACGATGATTTTTTTGAGCACGATATTTGTGCTGAAGCACTAAATGAAGAAGACATCATCACTCTCTTTAAAAAGAGAAGAGCAACTGAATGGATGGCGCGCAATCGCACTAATGGAAATAATCAAGAAATATACAAGAATGAGCTCGCAAGAATTATTGCAGAGATGCGGCGGTATGGTATTTCTGAAGATATATACGAGAAATACTTAGTAGACCAAGGAGATCTGGTAGATTAAACCTACGAAAAAAATGTATGGACATTAATGATTTTATTCCAAAAAAACCAGAACCAAATCCTGTAATACAAAAAGATATTGATGCTACTAAGTACGACGCTGTTGCAGCGAAGCTGTGTGAAAAAAGAAAAACCCTTGAGTTTAGTCTTAGAGGTACTGAAATTTCACAAGAAGTACGCGAAGAATCTGCGATTGATCTTATGCGCCTCAAGGAAAGTATGAAGGTCTTTGGAATAACTGAAATCGACTACCAAGCCTACCTTAGCTATCGCGAAAAAGAAGCAGAGGCCGCTGTTCAGTTGGAGCTTTTCTAAAAAAAAGGCGCTCTCTTTGGGAGAGCTCCTTGTTTTCATTTATGCTTGTTATCTAGTTGAATCTGCGAGTAACCAGAAACTGGAGACGTGCTGCTTGTATTTGCTTCAAGTCATATCCTGCCTCAGCTTCGTCACCAAAATAAGCAACGGTAGGATTTGCCGGAAATTGTTCCCTTATCCAAACGCCATGCTTCTGACAAAGCTTTTCAAGGTCATTTGAAAAATCTTCCATTCTTTTGGTTTGAGAGTCTTTCCACGACCACATCGGCCATAGTAATTCAGCGTGAGAACGAGCACGGTTAATTAATTCTCGAGCAAACTTTTGGTTGTTAATTTCTTCATACATGAGCCCAAGCTCTTTGGTTGTTGTTGGACGAATGACGAAACCTGATGACACGTCAAAACCTTGTAAGAAACCTGCAAGATCAAGATCCCCTCTTACATCACGATACAGATTGGCTTGAGACATCACTCCAACATGAATAATCTTTCCGTCTACATCTACACCAAATAATGGCAACGAAAGACCTTCATGAAGTGCAAAAGCAAATTCATAACACTTGCCATGAAGATACTTCCCAAACACCCCATAAATGAGAACATCCCGGTCTTCTTTATTTAAAAATTCAATGGTTGTCATAATCACCCTTTAGAAAGATCAAGCTTATACTGCCTGATATTCTCTACTTTTTAGAGCCGGTTGTCAAATTGAAAAAAATACTGTTTTTTGGTATGATGATACTCACATGTGTCCTGTATTTGTATCCATCTAACCTCTATTATCTAAAATCTAACATCTATCTACTATGGCAACACTTGATTATGATGAAATAAAGCAGCGAAAGAATATTATCGTAGACGGCATGCCGTACGAAATCCTCGAATCTCACGTAGCTCGCACACAAAAGCGCAAGCCTCAGAACCAGGTTCGTATGCGAAATCTTTTAAATGGTAAAGTTGTTCCTGGAACATTCCATGCATCAGACACTGCAGAAGAAGCAGAAATTTCTAAACGAGAGGCGCTTTTTCTCTTTGCAAACAAAGGTGAATATTGGTTTTGTGATCCAAAAGATAGAGCGAAGCGGTTCGAGATTAGTGACAGCGTTCTAGGAGATCAGACAAAATATCTTAAGGATAATACTGTTCTTGATATTAAAATATTTGAGTACGAAGATGAGGAGCGAATTATTGGAGTAACTCTTCCTGTAAAAATGACTTTTATCGTCAAGGAAGCCCCTCCTGCAATCAAAGGAAATACTGCAAGTGGGGGTGGAAAGCTTGTCACACTTGAAACTGGTGCTCAAGTTACAACACCTTTCTTTATAGAAGTAGGTGAAAAGATTATTGTGAACACTGACACTGGAGAATATGTGGAACGCGCAGGAAAATAAACAACTGTCTTACCTTTTTCACTCAATGTAGCATCCTAGATCTTCTTTACAAAGGAAATACAAAAGTTTGAACACTCCTAACAATAGACTTCTTACATAACCCTCCATGATTAGACTTCTTGCATAACCCGAGTGAGCAAAAACTTTTTTGTGGGTAGGGCGTGGTTTGGCGCAAAAAAGTTTGTTGTGAATGAGGGTTATGCAAGAAGTCTATTGTATCTAAGAACTAATTTTATGTGTTTTGTCACGTAAGTCCATAATCTTATGCGCAACAGCTTCAACATCGAGCACATCTTCGATCATAAATTGCTGGTCTGACCCCGCAGTTTGTACTTTAAGTTTTCCATATCCAAAAAAAGTTGAAAAGAAACCATTTTTTTCAAATGATACATCTTGAATTTTTGTTAACTCCATAAATGCTTGCTCTCGTTCAAACATCTCCTTTTGACTAATCGCAATAATATGTCTATCAGTCACATACCATACATCAAAGTAGTCTTTAGTCCAAAAATAAAACAAACTCACCCATGCCAAAAGCACTAATGCGACAAGTCCCATTGCTGTGTATGCCTTCATATCAAAGTCTAAAAAAGAAAGAACACCCCTTAAAGAGAGATATCTTGCAACTAAAATAAAAAGCAGTGACCCAAGAATATGCACAAAGAAATTTTCCACATAGACAATCCAATGCTTCCTTATCTTATAAAGCATTACTTCCCCTTCTTCTAAAAGTTGATCTTGTTCCATATAAGAATATTTATAGCGTCAGCATATACGCGAATAATCCGAGTGAGCCAATGAGGAAAATAATTCGTGCATAGGTAACCGCTCGCTCATCCTTCCCATGTTTCCACCAAACATAAAGCAGTACCCCAGCGAGCGGGAGATAGACAACGAGTGTCAAGAAAAAGATAATGAGTCGCGCTTCCATTAGGAGTATTTAATAAAAGTATAACACTTAAATAGTCTGAATTAAAAACTACTTTGAACTACGAAAATCTTTCTCCACCACTCTTTCTGCTAGGCACGCATAAAATCCTGCTGGATTTTTGCTCTGCTCGCCTCGTCAGGCTGTGCAAGGCCCAGCAAAAAAAGTGGCTTCGACGAGTTTTGTAGTTCAAAGAAACCTAGACAAATAAATCTTTGTCTAACCCAGACTGTTTAACAAAAGCAAGAAACGTGCCTATCGGGATCTCCCTGTTTGAACCATGGTATGGAATAATAACCGCGATACTTTTATTTTTATATATAACATGACTCCCTTTTGACCTTATAAAAATGAAACCATTCTTAACTAGTACTTTGATAACAAAAGATGCTTTTTTTTATTTCATGAGCTAGGCAAAAACACTCACAAGAGATGCACTTCTTGTGGTAGAGAGAATTTTCTTCTTTGTTGCTTTTGTTTCTTCTAGCCAGAGCGAAAGGGCTTCTTGTGCATTAACTTTTGCCTCCTCAAATGTTTTACCACACGTAACACACCCTGGAAAATCAGGAAACATGACATTGTAGTTACCATCTGTATCCTCAGAAATAATACTAACGTATGAATGTATTCTTGTAGCTTTCATAATGTTACTACACCACAAAAATTATCTTAAATTAAATCGTCTGCCTCTACTAGATAAAAACCCTTCAGCGTGAAAAGTTAACGCCTCTTTCATACTGTTAATCACCCCTTCATATGTCTTTGATTCTACTGCACAAACCCCAAGAATACCCACCGCAATAGCAGAATACCCTTTCTTTTCTTTAGTTATTTGAATGGCAACAGTATTTGTCTTTTTCATACTTTAATTATACCACTTTACACAACACTACAAATACCTAAAGATTAAACTTCCTCATGATCTCCGTGTTCACTTCGTCAGCTGGGCGGCCGTAGGTAACATAACTGAGCTCTTTAAGCATAGGGATACGTGTGCTATCCCCTTTACGTGGTGCGTTGGTGGCAATGTCGAAAGGTTTCTTTGGTGTACCATTTGCCAGCATACTGATATACGCGTGATAGTTATCAATTTTCATAATGTCGTCTGCGGTGAATGTTGGCGCGAACTTACTCTCAAGATACTTCGCGTCATCTGCTGACACTCTAAATATTGCCATAGAACCAACGTTACCGAATACTGCGTTCTTGATCTCTTCACTTAATTGAGAAATGTATTGATGGGCAACGTTAAGCGAAAGTCTATACTTACGAGCTTCTGAAAGGATACTTGCAATGGCTGGTGTAGTTACGTTTTGAAATTCATCGATGTAGAGATAAAAATCAGGTCGTAAAGAAACATCTGGCTGATCTACTCGAGAAAGTGCCGCTTGGGAGAACTTGCCGACAATAATGAGTCCGAGTAAATTAGCGTTAATATCTCCAAGACGTCCTTTTGCTAGGTTCACCAAAAAGATTTTTTTAGTATCCATTATCTCTCTAAAATTAAATGCACTATTTTCTTGAGCGATGATTGGCCGCATAATGTCATTAGTCATGAAAATATCGAATTTACTATTTACATACTGCACCCAGTTCTGCAGCCCCTGTTCACCAGTTGTCTTCTCAGCATTAGCCCAAAACTGATTAAGAAGAGGATTCTTACTCTTAGATAATTTATAGTCTCGATATTCTTTGTCAGAAAATACGCGGGAGATATCAAGAAGTGTGTTCCCACTCTCAGGATGCTCCATCACAAGTAATGTCGCGTTACGGAAATATGACTCGAATCCTGGACCACCGGAAGCCTTCATGTCAAAAAGTTGGTTGAATATCCCGAGAAGTTCGTTGACCACAAAGGTCTTTGTTTCTGGCTTATTTCTGTCATACTCGAGCATATTAAGTCCCATTGGACGAGCCATGTAAGCTGGGTCAAAATAGATAACGTCTTTCGCACGCTCAGGTGGAATATTCGCTAAGATATCATCAATATCAGACCCGTGAGGGTCAATAAAACAACATCCATCACCATTAATAATATCTTGAATAATCATATTCTTAAGAATTACTGTTTTACCAGTTCCAGTCTGCCCAATCACATACATATGACGAACTCGATCCTCTTTTCCATAGTGAACAGGAGTATCCATGCCTCTAAATTTATTCATCCCTAAGATGACTCCCTCTGTCGCAAGATCTGTTGGAGCTGGTGCTTGTGTGTATGTCTTAGCTCTCACATTAGAGACATCCTTAGTCTGCATCGGGAAATGAAAGAGCGACGCAAGCTCAGATAAATTAAGCGGGTAGCTCTCGTCTTCGTTCCATAGTCTATAGGAATATCTATGAAGCATGGCTCGTTGTTTACGTCCTTCTACCTCTACCCACTTAATACTATTGCCATTCACTTGGGTGAATTGTGCAAAGGCATTCTCAAGGTCAGCACGAAGTGCTTGCGTACGCGCAAGTGTTGCAGATGATGCGATGATACGAATGTTGGTCTCGATAATTGTTTTTGAAAGCTTCTCCTGTACAAGTTTAGTTGCATCTTCATTCACTTGCGTCTTAGCTTTTTCTTTCTCTTTTTCTATTTCTTCTTTTGTTGGGTTAGAAAAAACTTGGGAAAGGAGAAAGAATGTCTCTTTAAGCGCGCTCTGCTTATCTATTGCACGCTGTAATGTTTCCCCTTTTCGGAGATCTTCGAGCATCTCACCATAACGCTTAGCGAAGACGTCCCCTGCTGGACGGATAAGCATCTGAAGAGACAACCCTTCATTGTCTTTTGCTATTTTTGTAAATGACGCAAGGATGAGCGACATTGGATCTGCTTCCATGTGCTCATAGGTTTTAATAGGGAGTCCTGGGTGTATAGCATGAGACGCATACGAACATGCAGAAATAGCATGGTCGTGGAAAATATTATAGTCTTCTTTACATTCATGGACACGAGCAGTCGGGAAAACGCCAAGTACAACTTTTTCAAAAAGTGGAGCATAGTCAACATGCACTGCACAATAAAATGACACAGTCGTTGAGCCATTCGCGACACCAAGCTCAAGAGAATAATAGTTCTTTTCTTTATTTGTTGAATCACTTGCAAGTGCTTGCATGGAGGCATACCACTGTTCCATAAGAGCCATCATTTCTTTAAGTTGTTTTTGCTGTCCTTCAATAACTTCAGGTAGCACAATTTCAAAAAGTCGCATGTGAAGTGCCTTCCACTCTTCTTTCGAAAGGTCATTCTTTACTTCGTGATTAGAAATGAGATACTGCACCACGAAACGCTCGAAGTCGTCCTCAACTTCTGGGTTGTTGAGTTCTTCTGCCATATGAAAGGCATTTTTTATGCCTTTTTCTGCCATAACTTGTGAAAGCATTTGGACCTGATCATCAGTTGGACGCGGGCTCAACCATTCAAGCAATCTATGCTTCTCACCTCCAGTTATTTGAACAGCGGGAGCAACCACTCGCTCCACTGGAAGTGCTTTGTACTCTTGAACTGCTTCATGTGCTCTATCTTTTTCGGTGAATCTATCTTCGAAACCTTTCGCACGATCCATCTTGTCTTTTACTTGCTGACGGAGGTAGGCAATTTCTTCTTCTGGAGTACTAAATTGTGGGTTCATTGTTATAGTATACAAGATAATGATTTTGGAACGAGGGGATATAGAGGAGGAGTTTATGAAGTTGAAAGTTATCAAGTTTATAAAGTGAATACGAAAGATGTAAAAAGAAATCCACGGACAGAGTCCGTGGTTCTTTTGAATTCAGCAACGCCAACCTCGTTGGCGTTGGGTTTACGGAGGTCTTGCCTCCGTAAACGCCCGTCCACCGCCCTGGCAGAGCCAGGGGTTGTAATGAATGCGGCGGAATACAAGGACGCCCGAAGGGCGTCCTTGTATTTGTGTCAACTTTCAACTTTATAAACTTGATAACTTTATAAACTTCACACCCCTATTGCGTAACCACTGTAGCTGAAACTTCTGATTGTGACTGAGTCACTTCTACCGGCATAACAGCAGGTTCTGCTGGCTTCCATGAACTAATAGGTGGGATAACTCCTGTTGGTACTGATACTGGTGTAGGCGTTGGAGCTACAGGTGTAGTTACTACTACTGGCTCTATACTAGGTGCAGATAGTGCTACAGTAATTGGAATTGGAACAACTATAGGTGCCTCTACTACAAGTATTGGAACCACTTGTGGTGTAGGTGGTTCTACGGGGATAGAAGACATTTCTTTTATTTCTGGTACCAGTATTGGAGAGACCTGCTCTGGAACTAGTTGTACAGGAACACTTGCAACAGGAGTAGGAGTAGGAGAAGGCATTGATGTGATAGAATCTTGCGCTACTGGTGTAGACATAACAGGAGGAGTTTGAGTCTGAGTCGGTATTACTGGTGCTTGTGGTGTAACAGGACTTGCTTTCCGTGCAGCTAGTACAACGAACGTAATCACCATGAGCACAAGTGGGCCGATTACAAAATATGCAGGGATTGAAGTCGATAACAAAGATGAAATATCCATACGATAAAAGAAAGCTAATTTATATATTCTTAGTGTATCTTGTTATGAAGGTAAGTAAAGAGAATAAATGGGGAGATGACAGACATCAGACTGTCAGACAACAGGTACATTAAACATTTTCCAAATGTTCTTTTAAAATATCGCCGAGTACAACAGTGAGGTCTTCTGCACGTTTAGCGAGTACTCCATGAGGAGCATATGTCGTAAGAGCAGGTGTGCCACTCTCTGTAATTCCTACGCCAATAACAATAACCCCTTTACTGTTTAGCTTAGTCAAGACATTCTGAACTCGATCTGGTGCATCAGAACCACCATCTGTGAAAACAACAATGATTTTTTTAAGTTCCCCTTCTTGTATTTTAAGAAGTTGTATATCATTAAGACTTTTATCTACAGCCTCAAGAGGTAGAAAATCTGTCGTAGAACCCGAAACGCTCGATACTTTTTCACAGCTCTCTATTCTTTCTTTTTCAGATATACCCTTCCCCATCTTTTTTATTGGGACTCCATCACTTTCATCTGACTGAAATGTATATATTTCTGATTTTATCGATAGTGGTTTTTCTACGTTTACTTCCTCATCATCTAAAATATCATTAAATCTTTTTAGAACTTCCATGAATAACACGAGTGACTTCTGCTGTTCTCGTAACTTAAGACCTCCATCTTCTTTCATTGATGTTGACCTGTCACAAACAAGAGTTATCTCAACTTCTCCGAATTTCTTATCTTTTTGTAACTTTATCTCAGTATCTTCCCAGACTTTTGGCTCAAAGTTACCACCACGAACTTCAGCGAGCCATGTCGCTGGGTCAACAAGTTCATCCCCTTCTTCGACAGGATATTTCGGCATTTGTTTTTCCTTAAGCCTTTTACTGATAATTCTTTTGATAAGATTTTCCAAATCATCAATCATGCTTTCTTGTGTGTAAGGATTTATAGTATGCAGATTCTTTACTATGTCTTTATATTTTTTAAGATCTTCTACGTTCACACCAAGCATATCTGCAACGGCTTTGTTTTTCTTTTTTTCTTCATCGCCATTTTCTTCTACCCATTCGTCAAGAGCTTTTTTTTGAACATCTAGTGGCACCGCATTTGGGACACGCTTCTTTGCCTCATCATATGCTTCTTTGAATACTTCGTTAGGAGATAATTCACCTTCACTGTTCTCTTCTTCTGTTTGTTGACCATCGCCTTGTGGAGCACTGCTCGATTTTTTGCCGCCTTTCCCGCCTTTCCCTCTGCTCTTTTCTTTCTTTTGCTTTTCTTCTTTCATGTCTTCCTTTAGAAGCTCAAGTACATGAGGCCACACATATGTATCTTGGATAGCAAGTCTTTGTGACATAGACACCACCTTAGGATTAGGGTTAGTCATGAGTGAAATAACATCTACTTCTTTTCCATTTGGAAGTTTTGTCTTTTGTAAGTCATCTAAAACCTTTCGTACTCTCTCGTCAACAATACATTTTCTTCCAGATCTGTACTCGTTAATAATTGCATACGAGAGCTGTATATGAAGTGGCTGTCTTTCACCACTTTCTGTAAAGTCAATATTAGGAAACTGCACATCTTTATACAAATTCTTTTCTATCTCTTCAAATCCTTTGTGAGGTGTTTTTGCTGCTACTGCACCATTTTCTCTCACATCTGCAATACAGTTATCGAGCACTCCATAGGCACCTGCATATGTTGACTTTTTTTCATCTAATCTATCTAAGTATTCTCTGAACACTTCTGCTCCATTTTGCTCTTTTAAGAGTGCAACCTTTTCTTTAAAATGCTCTATCTCATGGAACGTAGCGAATGCTGTCCCGAGTTCTCCGTAGGTGACCAATGAATAGAACTTATCATTAAGATAGATTGTATTAGTTTTTAAGTCAAAAGCGAAAGTGTCAAGGTCACTCGGTGCCGGTGCAACCTGTATACCATAACCTGCATACTGTTCATACATTAAACGATGCCGTTCAAAAGAAGCCATAGCCTCACTATGAGGTGTTTTACTTTCTGGTACATTTTCAGGCACTCCAACAGCTCGTACAAAAGATGGACTTTCCATATATGGTTATAGTATATCACCACTTAAGAGCGGCACTTTCTCTCTTCTCTTTTTTCTCCTTTCTGTGCTCCTCCGTAACCTCTCGTACTTTTGGAAGAAAACCAGACCTAGAACATCAACCCCAGAATAGACACTCG
>JAYTIW010000015.1:0-13569 GCA_043731575.1 Minisyncoccota bacterium
GTACCGCACGTCCCTCTTTAAGTTTTTGTTGCTCTGGTATTTGAGAAAGTATTGCTTGAAAATAGGTTTCTGACGGCGATACGTTCTCCTTATACATGGTAAGCGATTTTTCAATCGACTGTTCTATATGAGATTGTGTGTGTGGATTAGTTTGTTTCATGGAGATGTGCTGTAAGAATGCGAAGTTTTTTGAGCGCACGTTCTTTTATTTTTCGTATGTACGTTTCTTCTTTTTCTAGTACGTCACTTATTTCCTTATAACTTAACTCCGAATAGAAGTACATTCGCACCACTTCTTGTTCATCACTTGTAAGAGATGGAAGGTAGGTGTCGATGGTTTCAGCGAGATTCTTGATATGGGTTTCATTAAGAATCGTATGCGAGTCATCGCTATAGGTTTCTAAAAGAGTTTCGTTAAAAGATTCAAACGTCCTTTTCTCGCTGTGGTTGATGAGAAGTCTTTTTGCAATAGTAAAAAGATAGGCAAGAGGTGATTTCTCTGGTTCATACGATGCTAAGGCTTCATAAAACTTAAGAAACGCCTGTTGACTCACATCCACAGCAAGTTCTGGGTCATGACATTTAGAGATGACGTATCTGTACAAAGGTACATAAAGCGCAGTATAAAGTGCTCCGAAGGCTTCCGTGTTTCCACGTTTAGCCTCTAGAATAAGCTTTATTAGTGCTTTATTGTCCCCTGCACTTATTATAACAGGCGAGGAATTATTTTGTGACAGCATCGATACCTGGTAGTGTACCAGATGTTTATGTTTATAAAGTAGAAGCAGAAAGTAGGTTTAGGTTATTACATACTGGTTTCTTTGAGTTCAAAGTAACAAATAAGCTGTAAAGTCCTTGTAAAATAAGGCGTTTATCTATTGACTTTTGTGCTAAAGTATGCTTTACTGTAAAGAGTTCTTTGACTCTTGTTTTCAGGTTGTTTGGTTCGTTAGACTCTGGCAGAAAGTGTAGTATTCATTCATCTTTTGAAAGAGTTTTGTAACTCAAGGAGACTGGATAACAGAATACATTTTCTGCTGGGGTTTAATTGGACTGTTTTAGTTCAAGCTTTCAGCGTATGAAGGAGTCGATGATGTCGACACAAAATGTGTTGGTCACGTCTGACCACAAGAAAGGCCGTGCAGCAGTATCGGTTTTCCGGGCCGCTTTCGATGAGGCACAACTCATCTCTCCAGAAGCTCAACATCTCAACGAGGCAAAGGGCTGGAAGGAGTATTTGGTTGCAGGGATCAAGAGATTTGCTTCTGGCAAACATCCTGCTGCTGAAGACCTCGAGAAGTACTTCAAGGAAGTCCTTGGTTACCCCATCGACCTCACCGGTCTTCCTTTCCCCAAAAAGGAAGGTATGCCAGTGTACATGGTTGGGGGTTTGCCCATGACGACTGCCGTCATCATGGAGCGGATTATTTCGCACTTCAAGGTCGGCCAGTATGTCTGGAAGACTCTAGAAGAAGGTGCCATGATTCGTGACGTGAACCAGAAGCGGCCACAAGGCATCTATGTGTTCGCTCACACTGGTAGTGAGGAGCCAGATGCCAAGCACAGGAACAAAAGCTTTGACGACTTCACGTCTGAAAAGCTCCAATGTATGGATCCTTCTGAGTATCTTCTGTCCACTGGATTCCACATGTGGAAGCACAGCAAATGGATGGACGTGAAGGGCTGGACTCGACAGTCGTCTCTGTGGTCTGATGGCTACGCGGTGTGCGGGTACTTCCCTCCCGCCGATCGGAGGCTGTGCCTGAGCCGTGGCCATCGCGGTAATCGCTACGCGGATGCCGGCCCTCGTGAGCTGTTTCTGGGTTAAGTTCCACTTAACCCTTCTGACTTTTACCCTTGAATTGTATTTCTTGGGTTTATTCAAAAAGCCTTACATGGTGACATGTGAGGCTTTTTTGTATACTAAAAATGGTGATTGTAAAATTGACCAAAGATTTTGATAACAATTTATCGCCAAAAAGAAACTGCCTCTACCATACTACGCATGGATATGCGACACAGTGCTCCCGATGGAGGAGAAAATACAGAGAGTTTGGAAACAGGCTCTCGGTGAATGGACGGTATGATAGAGAACGAGTGTGGTCTGATGGCAACGCGGTGAACGGGTACTTCAATCCCGACAATCAGAAGCTGTACCTGAACAATGACCATCGCGATAATCGCAACGCGAATGCCGGCCCTCGTGAGAAGTCTCTTCATAAAGCACAGCAACGAAGTTGCTGTGCTTTATGTTTGTAGATATTTCAACCAACCGTTGAGTTGCTTGGAAGTTTCGATAAGAAGTTCTTCAATTCGTAGATATGTTTTTTGATCGATGATTTTGAGTTCATGCTCTGTACGTATGAGATGCTTCAAAACTTCAAGTGATGTGCGTGCTCGTTCTAGTGCTAACAGCTTCTGCGCTTTCGGTGATAATGACGCGCTGACGATGTCGGCAAGGGTAAGAAGCGCAATGCTTTCTATTTCCGCATGGATACCTAGCTTATCTCTCTTGGTTAATTTGTTTCCTGTTTGATAAAGACTCGCATATACTTGCTTCATCGTATGCAGGATCACAACATCAGCATTGCCTCTGGGAGTCGTGCTCAAAGTGTGTTCCATGAAGTCATCAGTGTATCAAATCTACATCTTGCATGGAATGAGTTTAAGAAAGGTAAGAGAAAGAAGAATGATGTAGCACAGTTCGAACTTCATCTTGAAGAAAATATCTTTAGGTTACACGACGAGCTTATCACAAAAGTATACAAGCATGATCCATATGAGGACTTTTATGTATGTGACCCTAAGCGCCGACATATCCATAAGGCAAGTGTGCGAGATAGGGTGATGCATCAGGCGCTCTTTCGAGTTTTGTATTCCATTTTTGACAAGCACTTCATCTATGATTCGTACTCATCACGGAATGATAAAGGAACGCATAAGGGTGTTGTACGGTTGCATGATGCTGTGAGGAAAGTGAGCGGTAACTGGAAGAAGAAAAGCTGGACACTCAAGTGTGATGTGAGGAAATTTTTTGATAGAATTGATCACAGGATCTTGCGGGCACTTATTCTGAAAAGAGTTACCTGTGCTGATACTCTATGCCTTGTCGACCTTATTTTTGCAAGTTTTGAAAAAGAGGAGGGAAAAGGACTTCCTCTTGGGAATGTGACAAGTCAGTTATTCGCTAACATTTATTTAAACGAGCTTGATCAATATGCAAAGCATGTACTGAAAGCGAAGCACTACTTCAGATACTCTGATGACTTTGTAGTTGTGCATCGGGATAGAAAGTTTCTGGAGGAGTGCATCATATCTGTATCGCAATTTCTCTTCGATGCATTACGCTTAGAACTTCATCCACATAAAGTAGAGATACGAAAAGCTTCACAAGGGGTAGACTTCCTTGGATATGTCGTACTTCCCTATGTGGTTGTTGTGCGAACAAAAACAAAAAGAAGGATAAGGATTAAAATAAAGGAGAGGATTGTTGCTTACAAGAATGAACAGATTTCTCAAAATACTTTTAGGTCTGTGGTTAGTTCATATCTTGGAGTCTTCTCTCATGCGAGTGCGAGGAGAGCAACAGAATTTTTAAAGAGAATCAAGGTTACTTTGTGACAGCATCGATACCTGGTAGTGTACCAGATGAAAGGAAGTCGAGCATTGCGCCTCCACCTAATGACACGAAGGAGAATTTTTGTAAGAGTCCAAGTTTATGAGCTACTGTTACGGTGTCCCCTCCGCCTATATATGATGTTACTTTTCCATTTGCAAGGTTAGTAAGGATGTGTTCACTCCCAGAAAGCCAGCCTTTTTCATACAATCCAAGGGGCCCGTTCGCAATTACCGTGTTAGAAACTGAAACCATTTTATTAACTAATACTACTGTTTGCGGACCGCAGTCAACAACGACACCATCTTTTGGTATTGACCTTACAGGGACTGTTTCGCCATTTGAGAGAACTACATCAACAGGAGTTACAAGAAGTGGATGTTTAATAAAATTTTCAGGCAACTTATAGTGTTCGTCGTACAAGCTTTTGCCTATCATAATACCTTGTTCGTACCAAATATTGTGTACCATAGCTCCACCTACAAAAACCTTTACACCTTGGTCTAGATACTTTTTAATAAGATCAAGTTTGGTCGCTATTTTTGCTCCACCAACAATAAGAAGTGCTGGTAGTGTTGGAGTAAGTGCACGAGTGAGGTGTTCTAGCTCTCTTTCAAAAGTTGGCCCAAAGTAAGAAAGTCTTCTTTCGGCAAGAGCTACGACACTCGCATGTTTTCGGTGAGCAACTGAGAAGGCGTCATTAATGAACATATCTCCAAGTGTTGCAAATGAGTCAGCAAGTGTTGAGAGGTTCTCTGTTTCTCCTTTGAATAACCTCACGTTTTCAAGGAGAATACCATCACCTTCTTCTAGTTCACGAGAAGCTTTTTCTAATTCATTAAAGTCAAATGATGAATTAAAAGTAATAAAAGGAAGATTTTTTGTAACATGGTGTGCCACAAGATCTAAACTCTCTCCTTTTTCACCAAAATGAGACAGGATAATTATTTTTGCCCCAGCTCCTGAAAGATGTTGTAAAAAAGGTACACTGACGTCAAGCCTACTCGTGTCAGTTATTTGTCCATTGTTCATAGGAACATTCCAATCAACACGTACAATAACACGCTTTCCTTTTAGTGTTCTCAAGTCAGGTGTACAGTGATCAATCCAAGATGTATTCGTGTACATTTTTCTGGTGAATTATAATTAATAAGATTAATTTGTGTAAGCAGCTTTCAGTATTTCAATAAACGATGTGAGATCCTGTGAAGCCCTTCCAACAAGTAGCCCATCTACTCCCCCTTCTTCTAAAAATATTTTTACGGTATCTTTAGTTACCGCTCCTCCGTAAAGAATGTGCACTTTTTTTGCGTAATCAATACCGCCAAGGGAGGCGAGAGCTCGCCTCATTGCTATTACTGCTTCAAAACACTCAGCAGCTGTAGCAGGAACTGCTCCACCTATTGCCCACACTGGTTCGTAGGCAACAATAAGTTCTCCAAATAGTTCACGTTTAGTATTCACAAGCGTTTGCTCGACGTCATCCTCTAATTCCTCAAGGTATTTCCCTTCTTTATCACGTTTATGTTCACCAAAACAAAGGATAGAAGTAAATTGTAGAGAAAGTGTTGCAAGTATTTTTTCTCTACGTTCTTCTTGTGTTTCACCTCGTGCACGGACTTCACTATGCCCGATAATAGTAAACGCCGCACCGCCAGTTGCAAGTTGTGAGGGTGTTGTTGCTCCGGTTATTTGACCAAGCGTTGTTCCGGGTACTGTTTGGGCACCAATGTAGCCATGTTTTGCAAGTGGTGCAAGAGTTGGAATAAAAATTTCAGGCACTGCAATGTAATATCCTTTTTTAGGAAATTTTATTTTCATTGCCCCAATCTTTTTTTCGAGTTGCTTAATAAATTTTACTCCCTCATCAAGTGTTTTTGGGGTAGATTTCCAATTACCAACAATGATTGGTACGGTACGTTTTGCCATAAAAGTGAGTATAGCATGTCTATCCACCTATAATTATTTTTTTCAGAGTTTTTTGCTGTATACTTTATAATGATCATGGATACACAAATAGTAGCACCTGAAAAACAAAGGGCAGAAGCGCCTATTGTGTTAGAAGTAGACAAAAATAATTCTCAAACCACTCCTAACGCTGTTGTCTCAAACTTCCTCGCTCATCACAAAACATATATTGCTACCCTCTTTGTTATCGGCACTGCAATCATTTTTTTTACCTTATTTTCTAAACCAAAAATTGAAGAAGAGACCTATCTTGTAACAAGTGGAAGAGTGAAGCAGTACGTGAAAGTTTCTGGACAAGTTGAAGCATCTAACGACGCTAACCTCTCCTTTCAAACTTCTGGCGCTGTTGCGTTCGTTGGTGTAAAAGTTGGAGATAAAGTCGATCAAGATAAAGTCCTGGTAACTCTTTCTGCAGGAGATGCTCAAGCAGTTCTCCTTCAATCACAAGCTAACCTCTCAAGCGCACAAGCCGTTCTAGCTCAACTTCGTCAAGGTGCACGAAAAGAAGAGTTAGCATATAAAGAGCAAGTGCTTGATAACACAAAAACCTCCCTTTCTGAATCCTATAGCGCTTTACCAGATGTTATACAAAATGTTGATGCAACAACGGCAGATGTTGTTAAGAATAAGTTCTCTTCCCTTTTTAGTGTTAGTAATAGTAAATACCTTCTTTCATTTAGTTCTTGTGATCAGCGTTTACAAAGAGACATAGAAGTAAAGCGTGCAAACATTGAAATAATCCTCGCTGATTTTCAGAAAAAGAGTTCCGTTATTACCGTTATCTCACCTACTGATAACCTTGATGTTACTTTTGAACAAGGATACCAGGCTGCATTAGCAACGAACGACCTCGTCGGTTCATTATCTAACCTCCTTCTTTTACCATGTAGTCTTTCTAACAGTAATCTTGATGGATACAGAATGACACTCTCAAGTGTTAAGACAACAATGACAACCCTTTTTTCTGATATAACAAACAAACGTAGCGCACTCATTACAGCTAAAAATAATTTCAAACAAGCTAGTCGTGACCTTGAACTTACACAAGCAGGAACTGATCCATATAAAATACAAGCACAGCGAGCTTCTGTAGAACAAGCTCAAGCCCAAGTTACGCAAGCGAGATCTAACTTAAATAAAACTGTCCTTATTGCACCTTTTTCTGGTGTTATTAGTAATGTTGCTGTTTCAGTAGGAGAAACTGTGAGCCTAGGAAAAGTTGCGATTAGTATGCTCTCTATAGATGGATTAGAAATTGAAGCGAAAATACCAGAAGTTGATATCGTTAAGATAAAAACCGGCTCAGCTGTAGACGTAACACTTGATGCATATGGAAAATCAATCATCTTCCCAGCTACTGTTACTCGTATTAATCCAACAGCAACTACCGAAGGGACAGTCCCTGTCTATAAAGTTATTGTTACTTTTCTTGGCAAAGACGAACGAATTAAACAAGGTATGACAGCAAATGTAAATATTGTTACTGAGGATAAACTAGATATTATTTTTCTCCCTGCTAGGTTTGTTCGTGTTATAACTACAGAAAAAGGTGAGGTTGTTGTTTTGCAAAATGGTTCACGTGTTTCAAAGTCAGTAACAATTGGTATACGTGGTAGCGAGAGTGAACTTGAAATTAAAGATGGGCTTGTAGAAGGTGAAAAAGTTTTACCTTTACCGTAGCACTCAGCTTAAACTTCTCTCATTTTTTGTTTATTTTTTAGTAGTTAGTTCTAGAGAATCCATGTTCTTAGTGATAGACTATAGATAGCTATGAAGCAGTTTTTTAATACGCTTTCACTTGGTTTTTTTTTAGCGACCCGTCAGATAGTTCGGGGGAGTAAGTGGGCTTCAATCCTTATTATTCTCATAATGTGTCTGACTTTTCTTAATCTTGTCGCAACGAGTGGATTTCTTGTTGGAATTGTTGAAGGAGCAGAGCGTTCCTTTAGAGAAGAGTGGACAGGAGATCTTTTTGTGACGAGTAGAAGTGAAAATCCGTATATCAAGAGAACTACAGATATAACTAACATGATAGCTACCTCACCGTATGTGAGAGAATATAGTATCCGTACAATAGGCGGTGCGAAGATTGAGGCTAATTGGTTTGAGAAAAGAAAAGAAGAGGATGAAAATAGTGTCTCTAATCAAATTGCAGGAGTTGATCCTGTTGCTGAAGACCTCACGACACATATTTCTAAAAGTGTCGTAGAAGGATCGTGGTTACAAGATGGTGATGCAGAAGGGATTGTTCTGGGCTCTGCGTATCTTGATAAGTACAGTCGTATAGCTGATGTAGTGTCACTTTTGCGTAACGTTGCCCCAGGAGATACTGTGCGAGTCACGGTTTCAAAAGTACCAATTCTTGTTAGCCCTGAGGAGTCACTCACAATTCCTACCGAAGCCCCAACACTTGCAGATGGCACCACTGTCACGAAAGATTTTATTGTACGAGGTATTGTTAACTCAAAAGTTCAGTTCGTAGCTTCGCGAGCGTATATTCTAGATAGTGAGTTGCGAAAGATGATAGGAAAGACCGACCTTGACGCATCTGAGATTGCGATTAGTTTAACCCCAAATACTGACCCGTATAAACTGAAGACCCCTCTTCTTAATAACGGCTATGCAGAGTTCGCAAAAATAGAGACTTTTAGAGAAGGTGCGCCAGAATTTTTGGTAAAATTTAAGGAATTCTTTAGTACAATTGGCACAGTGCTTGGTTCTATGTCCATTGTTGTTGGTCTTATTACTATTTTTATTATTAATTATATTAACGCACTCACGCGACGCAGGCAAATTGGTATTATGAAAGCGATAGGCGTTACCGAGTTTGCAATTGAATTTAGTTATGTCTGCCAAGCCTTCTTCTATGTCATTATAGGATCGCTTGTAGGTATGTTCATTATTTTTTTTGTGCTTAAGCCACTTACAACTATTCACCCACTTGAGACACCTTTTGCTACCATTACTCTTGTTGCAGAGCTTGGTTCTGCGTTTCTTAAATTAGCGCTTGTCGTTGTTGTTTCTATGATTGCTGGTTACTTACCAGCGAGAATTATTGTTAACTCAAATACATTAAATGCTATTTTAGGAAGAAATAGTTAAGCACATAGTATGAATACAATTATTTCAGCAAAAGGCATAACAAAAACATTCACTAGTAATAGTGTAGTTGTTTCAGTGTTAAAAGGTGTTGACCTTTCTATCCAAGAAGGAGAGTTTGTTGCGATTATGGGAAGAAGTGGTGCTGGTAAGTCAACACTCCTGTATCAACTATCGCTTCTTGATGTGCCAACAGCTGGAGAGATTGTTATTGATGGGAAGGACGTAACTCTTTTTTCTAGTGGAGAAAAGACAGCATTTAGATTACATACATTAGGATATGTTTTTCAAGACTACTCATTACTTCCAGAACTCACAGCACTTGAAAATATTATGGTTCCCCTTCTTATGCAAGGAATTAAAAAAAGTGTTGCACAAGAAAAAGCACAAAAAGCATTACATAGTGTAGGACTTCTCACACAAGATAAACGTCTCCCAGCCCAACTTTCTGGTGGTGAGCAACAACGTGTATCAATTGCTCGTGCCATTACGCACAACCCAAAGATTCTTTTTGCTGATGAACCAACGGCGAACCTTGATATTGCATCTTCTAATCTTGTTATGGAAATTTTTAAGAAACTAAACAAAGAAGATGGTCTGACTATTGTGATGGTTACTCACGAAGAAGACTACGGCAAGATGGCAGATAGAATAATTAGACTTTCTGACGGTGTGGTGGTGGAGGGTGATACGTATCAGCCAGTAGTCATTCACCAGAATGATCGATTAGAGCACTCAACTAAAGTGCTACGTGCTTTCTAGAACCCATCTCAAATTATATTATTTTAGTTTAATTTGAGGTGGGTCCTAGATACTCTTGTAGAGAAAAAGCCGGCGTATGCCAGCTTTTAAATATGTCTTATACGGTTGCTTCAAAAGCAAACATACGAAGACTTCGTTCCTGATTTTGTTTATTGACGCACGCCACTGCCCTACCTACTCGCCCCTCTTGAAGAAATGGTTGTGGAGATAAAAAATAGTGAGCTTGTGATTATGATGAAGTCAATCTTTTCTTTTGTCGAAGATCATTCTGTAAAGATTGATATGAACCACCTTTTGTGTAGTTTCCTTGAGGAAAATGCCCTTTAGTGTGTTGATGCTGTAGTCTCGTCATACGAGTAACCACTAAGTGGTATACTTGCCGTATGTATTTTGAGGTCAGTAACAATGAAAAAAATCCAATAGTATGTAATGTCCCCCATTCTGGAACTGTTATACCCGAAGAGTTTAAAGGCGATTTTACTCTTAATGAGACAGAACTACAGGATGAGGTTTTGTATATGGCAGATAATTATACAGATATTTTGTACGGGGAGCTGCTTTTTATTTCGAGCTTTATTATATCAAAGATAAGCAGAGTTGTACTTGATATAGAAAGATTAGAAAACATGGAGGATGAGCCAATGTCTAAGGTTGGGATGTCCGCACTCTATACGCGTACTAGTAATGGATCTTTACTTAGGAACATAAGCAAAGAAAATAAAAAAATGTTAGGTAAAGTCTACAAAGACTATCACGCGGCTTTCTTGGGGTTAGTTAATGGTTCTCTTCTTAGAAGTAACATGGCGATCGTTATCGATTGCCACTCATTCCCCTCTACTCCCAGAGTCTATGAGCCAGAACAAGAGGTTAATCGTCCAGATATCTGTCTTGGTGTTGATAAGTATCACACACCCCAAGAATTAGTTACCATTTTAAAGAGTTCTTTCGAAGAGGTTGGATATAGTGTCGGTATTAACACGCCATTTGCGGGGAGTATTGTGCCACTTTCATTGTATAAAAAAGACAAGAGAGTTATCTCTGTTATGATAGAAATTAATAGAAAACTCTACATGCATGAAGAAACATTTGAAAAGACCTCCAACTTTTCTGAAGTTTCAAAGGCAATATCTCGATGCGTTATTACAAGTCTTAACCAGTTTGTGAAAACAATATGACACAAGAAGGTACTCCAAGTCCTGAAAAAATAAACTTCCGGACAGTTTCGGCAGAAGAGTTTATTGTATCAAGAGATACTCTAGACCCTGACTTATTTGCTTTCCTTACACCTCATACAGGAGTAGACTACAAAAATAAAGGGACTATATTATTTTTGTCAGAGGATGGTAAGTCTGGTTTTGGTATTACAAAAGACAAGGAACTGATTTCAGTATTTTCTTTAGAAAGAAAGCGAGGGAAGACCCTTGTCGCTGAGGCAAGAGCTCGTGGAGCAACACACTTGGGCTGTATGGGCGAACATTTGTTAGACATGTATTCGGAGTTCGGTTTTTCTCCAGTAGAAGTTTTACACTGGGATAATCAGTTCGCTCCTAAAAACTGGAACTATGAAAGATTCGGCACCCCAAACATATACGAGATGAAATTAGTTAATGCCTATAAAGAAAAGTTTGATAAGTAACTTTCATTTGTAGTGTACCCAAGAGGTTCCTTTGCCAACTATTTTTAAGTTGTCTCCGTCAATTGTGACTGCAGTTTCGTCGTCGGTTGCATACACAGTAGCATCGAATGTGTCCTTTACTTCCTCGAGAGTTTCTTTTCGTATGTGATTAAAGTAGCTACTGTTTAAGTGTGGGATAAAACAAAAGTCATATAACTCCATAGGGCTAGCACTACTAGTGTCGACGAAGTTTTCTTCGGGGTAGATTCGTGAGTATAATTCGTTTGGTATAAACTTCCCCACCACCATAGCTCCTGCACTGATCCCTAGGTGTACCTTCTCCTTTAGTGTCGCCAAAAATTCCTTCATCCCTACTTTTTCAAAAACTTCAGCAAGATACTTTTCATTACCTCCACCAAAACAGATAACGTCTTTTTCTAAAAATCTTTTCTTCCAAATGTCTTCACTTACCGCGGCAACATCTAATATATCTATGGATTTAAAATTTCTTTTTTGAAAGTCTACAAGGTTATCAATCATCCAGCCTTTGTCTCCTCCTTCTGTATTCGCTGCTGTTGGAACAAATAGTATATGTAACTCTGAAAGAGGTTTACCAGCGAGTGTTGATAATGCTTCCGCAATGTCGTTATTTTTAATTCCTAAAGAAGTAAGTAGAAATTTCATGCAGGTACATTCTAAAACTACTGTGGTAAGACCATCTGGGTTGCTTTACACTCGTTCCCAAGGAATGACTTAATGTACGTTGGGCACTGGAGATTGATTTCTTTTTCGAGAGTATCTTTTCCAATTCTAAACGTACAAGATACATAGCCGTTCTTATCGGTGTCTACTCCTTGGCAGATCTCACCTAAGACTTTGTACTCTTGGTACACTTTAGCTAGGTATTTGTTGCCGATTGTGCCAGCTCTTTTGGCTCGTATGTCGTTTACCCATGTGATAGATGAGACATAGAGTATTCCCCCACCTACAACAATCGCGATAACTAAAAATGTGTAGAGATATTTTTTCATAATAGTAAGTATTGTTAAGTGTACTTGATAAGTAGTACACAAGCAAAAGAAAGGGAGTGTGGAATGAAAGGCAAAAAGAAAGGGCGACATCTTATGCCACCCCCACAGTTGTCTGATCTTCGCTATTAGTTGTTTGGATTAGATGTTAATTCTCGATATCCAAGTCCGGCATACTTTGTATACAAGGTCGGGTATGTCGCCTGAAAGTAAATGACGGGCTCTCTCTTACTTTTTTGTATGAGGTCTTTAAACTCTTTGGTCATCGACCCTTTCCACTTTGTGTAGACTGAAATATGAGGGGTGTAATCACTAGGGACTTTCCCACGAAGCTCGCCCCCGAAGGCTTTTATTTGTTGCCGGAAGGATTGAACTCTCTGGCGAAAAATCTCGGCCTCTCCCCCCTTTCCTTTAACTCCAATTGGAAAGTGAATGATGGTATCACCTTCGAACTGCATGCTGGCAATTCCTTCCATATAAAACACTGTTGAGTTAACAATATTTTCAGGTAACAGTACGGAGACTCCACATCCAAGGTTGATACGAGAGGCCGTCTCATAGTCAGTATGAAATGGCGTCACAAGGGTGATATGCGCTTCAGTGAGCGGACTCGCCTTTTGTGATAACAACTTTTCAATTTTTTGTTTATAGGAGTTGACTCGGGCAAGTACTTCGCGACGCACTACGGTTAGTCCTACGTAGCAGGTAATTGCAGTGTTTTTTGGTTTTTCCACGGAGTTCTCCTTATATATTGATTGTACGGAACGTTCACAACCATCCTAGCAAAGCTATCCAACTATTGCAAAAGATTAAAAAACTTGCAATTTCTCTAAATCATTATATAATGGTACATGTATCTGGATGTGAATTGTGTACATTGTGAGTCGGCCTGTTAAGTTCAGTGCCGGCCATTTTTATTACTAAGTTATAAAGTTTTAAAAAGTTGCTAGGTATGTATAAAGGCTTTTAGTTGATTTTGAATCCCCTAAACCCTAACTACTAGTGGCTAAACCCTAATCATTATGTTAGACATCAAAGCCTTAAAGGTTGCTCTTGAGCAACTAGAACAAGAGAAGAAAATTTCTCATGAAAAAGTTGTAGACGCAGTAGAGAAGTCTCTCGCTGCAGCCTACCAAAAAGAATACGGCAAGCGTGGACAAATTGTTCGTTGCCAGATTAACTTTGAAACTGGTGAAACTAACTTCGAACAAGTAAAGATTGTCGTTGATGAGTCAACAGTTCGTATGCCAATAGAAGGCGAAGAAGAAGTATTTGAGCCAATTACACAGCACCAAAATTATAGAAATGAAAACCAAGTAGAAGTAGAAGGCGAAGCCGATCTTCTTCCTCGTTACAACGAAGAACGTCATATTTTGCTTTCAACAGCAAAACTTCTCAAGAAGAATGCAGAACTTGATGAAGAAATTGTTTACCCACTTGATAACCAAGATGATTTCGGACGTATTGCAGCGCAGACTGCT
>JAYTIW010000016.1:0-5368 GCA_043731575.1 Minisyncoccota bacterium
ATAAACATGCTCTACATTCATTGCTTTAGTTTGCTTTTTATAATGAATGCGAACAAGTAGAGTCTGCAAATTTAGATGAGCTTCAAGGAAAAGCAGATATTTTTAAAGAGTCGTACACGAAGTACGGCGATGAAAAAATAGACAGCTTTGACACGGAAGATCGCTAAATTTGCAGACTCTACTCTATAAGCAAACTACGTACAGTAGACGCATACCTCATACCTTAGTACACGGCGGTTCGATTCCGCCCACCTCCACAAATTTGGAATTCATCGGAAATACTCTCTTTTTCAAAGGGAGTATTTTCATTTGAGCCTGTAAAATAAGCATAAAGTGGAGACAGCGAAATGGTTCGACTTTCTGTTTTTGGCATGAAGAGAAAATCTTCTGAAAAGATGTACTTGTAGAGTGTTCGCTGTTGTCGTGTATCACACATCATCCATGTATCGTAAGGACTTTTCAAGAACTCTTTCATCTCAGAAAGTGCGGTTCGACTTTTTGTATCAAGGGTAGCTATCTTCCCTCGTTTATCAACCAAAATCTTCTTCTTGATATCAAGTTCTTCAATCTTTGATTCTATACCTCGTACAACACTTTCATTTGTTAGTTTTGCAAGATTAGTGACAAGGACGTTTATCTGGTTATCAATATCAGAAATGGACTGTTCGATATCATGTGCGACTAATCCTCTTGACTGTATCACTTCTTGAAATGCTTCATTGAATGCTTCGATACCAATCTCAACCACTTCATCAGTTGACTCTATCTTTTGTAGGATTGTGTGAAGATACTCATGCATGTCTTTAACAGAAATATGAACATTTTCTTTCTCACATCCTTTTGTTCTACAAATATAGTAGTGGTAGTATTTGCTTCTTCCTTTTGATTTACCGCTACGAAGCTTGTTACCACAGTCAATACAGCGTACGAGTTGTCGTAGCTCATACTCATCACGATACATCTGATATTCTCGTTCGCCTTTAACTTCCTTGTTGAGTCTTTCTTGTATCTGGTAATACTCCTCAAGAGTAATCATGCCTTCATGCTTACCTTTTACCATGAGAATATTCTTCTCTGGTCTGTGTATGTATCCGGCATAAAAGATATTAAGCAAAATACTTCGTGCGGTATCATACTTACCATGACGAGTACCATTCTTTACACATCCATTCTCAATGAGGTATCTACCAACGTCTGCAACGGTCTTGAATCTCCCCGATGCGAATCCTTGCAACCCAACTTTAATACCCTGGCCAATAACAGGATCAATGATACAGAGCTTTGTCTTGTGACCAGTAACAGCAGTACGAATATAGCCAAGAGGCGTACGAAGTGACCAGTCTCCGTTCATGAGATGTGCGTCTGTCTTTTGATTCACTTGGCGAGTATTCTGCTTTCGTTCTAGTTGGCCTTGTGCTGCCAAAATCGTGGTGATAAATTCTCCTTCGGGAGTATCTTCGATTTTATGGTTAAGACACTCTATACGGACGTTTAGCTCCTTAAACAATGCAATGAGGTTAATGAAAGAAGATGTCTCTCGGGATAGTCTCTTAATGTCGTCAAAAATCACAACATATCTCTTGTCGCTATTCTTCTTGATGTATTCAATCAGTCTCCTCATTGCTGGACGATTCATATAATCTCCTGCTCCTGTGAAGGCATCTCGAAATACCCCTCCAATTGGCCAGCCATTACGCTTAGCATGTTCTCGGCAACGTAGTTCTTGGCTATCATTACCTGAGCCATGAGATTCTTGTGTAGAGCTTGATACCCGAGTGTATGGAAGTGCGATGAGTTCGTTAGTCATGTTCGTCTAGTGCTTTATTGATAAATACTTTCGCAAGGTCTTTTAATAGCAGTTTAAAGGCTTCTCGTTCCTCTGGCGAGAGTTTCTTCCTTACCTGTGGTATCTCGTGTAATCGAGCCATTATACCACTTTCTGATTATCTTCCTCCTCCCTCTTTTTTCTAACCTCAATAAGCAAATCAAACCGCGTATCAGGAGACGGAATTACAAGCTTTTCAAGCAGACTCACACCAGAGGAATCAGCGAGATCAAAACCAACACCGGCATGTTTGAGATCCTTCTTGTTTCTCCATACTGTTGCTCGACTTAGTCCTCCTTCAAGCATCATACTTTTGATCACTCCACTTTCTTGATAGTACTCCTTGTGGAATTGGTATAGACGTAGTGCTTTCTTTTTTGAGAAGTGAGCATAGAGTACATCTCGTATCTGTGAATCGGTAGTATTAGCTCGTGTAATGTAACGAAGGATTTTATCTTTCAAAAAGAATGATAGTGTCTCTTCTATTTTCTGATCATCAATGATGTGTTCTAAGAATACTTTCTTCTGACTGAAAAACTCTTGAAGGTAATCTTTCTTCAAACCAATCTCGAATCTCACTATCCTGTCTGCAAAGGCATGAAGCTCAACTGCTTCTTCCTCCTCCACTTGCTTCATATCAAAGAATTCGTTCTTCTTAAACTCTGGCCCTTTCAAGTAGAATTTAAGCGTATACGCACCACCCACATACATGACAGAAGTATCGTAGAGGAATTTCTTTTTTCTTGGGAAATCAATTCTCTGAATGAATCCAATAACTGATCGTGCTTCTATTGGATTTGCAAATATCCAGTTATAGCAAACATCAAGTCTGTATATCGGCCACTGTGATACATCCGGAAGAAGTACACCGAAAAGACGACACACATTGGAATAGAGACTAGCGAGGATATCTGGTAACTCACTCGGAAGTATCATCTCTACGTTGTTACCTTTTGAATACTTAGGTAATGAGAGTTCTATGAATAGCCCACGAGTATATTCGTTTTCAGTTAACTTAATAGTAACCTTTCTACTGTATGAACCAATGTAAATCTCTCTTGTATAGAAGGCGAACTCTACCTTTCCTGTGTTAAGATCCTCCTTTTTAAACTGTGTGGAGTTACTCTTAATCTCTTGGAGGAGAAGCTCATCCTCAATAGGCACGTAAAATTTAATCGTGTCTATCATACCGTATCGTGTTTCAACTTGAAACGTTCCTGGGGTGTTACTAATAACCCCAGGAGGAAATGCACACCACATAGCGTACGGTGACCGTCACGAACGTCCGTGCTTCGCATGAGTGAGCGGATACATAGCACGCCACTTTTCTCCTTATCAAACTCACTCGCTTCGCTCGCTCGAGTTTGACAAGGGAAAAGCTGTCGTGCTTGATTGGTCTTTGATCCCCCGTTCCGGGGGAATTTTACTGACCAATGCCTGCGTGTGTTTTTACTCGTTACCTTGTGAGAGTAATCCGAGTACAGTGGCACATCAGGAAATGCAGAAAACCACTCAACAGAAGATTGTGAGTGAGACACTTCACATATTTTATTGTTAGAAACAGAACCGAAACAAAACGTAAACGATTTCGAGAATGTCATGGCGGTGAGACCAATGACAGCGTCAGCTACTACTTTTCTCGTGTGTTTTTAATAACCAACTCGATTGGAGTTGTACGAAGTAGTGGTGTCTACCTTGTGGATACAGTAATACTCTTATTTAAAATGGAAGTCAAATGCTTCTAACCATGTTAGACTTTATATATGAATACATTAGCCACATTTTTTGCAAGTATCATCGCTTTATTTTCAGGATTATTAGGACATACTTCTCCTCCCACCATAGAACAACAGCCAGTAAGTAATGTAGCTACTATTTCTGAAACAGCATCTTCAACAATTTCTCAAAATAATACAAATAGTGCATCAACTACCACAACCAGTAATAGCATTCTCTCAAAAGAATCTGCCAAGAAAATACTTTTTGTTGATAAAGATAATTTAATTCACATAAAAAATGTAATTTTAGATGGTTCAATAAACAGTGGGAAATTTAATGGTCACAAAAGAGTAATCGTAATCACTCAATCAGATGCATGGTTTGAGCCAGGTAATGAAAATGGGGAGATCGTTTTTATTCTTGCAACAAATGACTTCAAAACTTACATTCTTGATAAGTCTTTGGAATATTTCTATTCACAAAAAGATTGGGATAATACCATTTTTACAAATAGCGTTACAGCAACAGGAACCATACCAAGTAATCATCCTGATAATATAGAGCTTGGTTCATTTGTGCTTACCAAAGGTTCCCCTTATACAGAAATAGTAAGCGCAGATGCTAGAAAAGTACAGAGCACAGTACCTGGATTTATTTTCTACCTAGCACCAGTAAATGTCATTATCGAGGATGAATTTGGTATGAAATATGTCTATGGACTACTACCAAAGGAAACTTATGAATCACATAAGAAACAACCTGATTATAACAACCCTGATTACAGAAATTATTACTTTAATGCTTCTGAAATAAAAACTAATAAACCTTTATATAAAACTTACGGAAATGCTTTCCCTGGTGCTTGTGGTTATGGTGGAGGAAGTTTATCAGAAGTTCCTAATGTGAAAGCAGAAAACATGCAAGCAATTGGAACAACAACTTATGGTACGACTGTTTATATCCCTGTACTTAGCACAGATACATTTATCAAAACTCAATATGGGAAAAAAGTTACATCAGTTACAAGTATTGGAAAAGAAGAATTTAAACAGTTAAATGGTTTCATGGCACCAACATTTGAAAGTTATGCAGAAAAAAATCCTGTACTTTTTATGAAAGATTCTTGGGGAAGATGGGTCGCTGTCGGAGAATGGGACTATAAATTGGAAGGTGGCTGCGGCAAACCTGTTATCTATCTCTATCCAAAACATAGTACTGAGGTATCTGTAAAAATTAATGTACCAACAACATTTAGTACACAGATCCCTTCATACAACAGTGGCTGGAAGGTTTTAGCTCACCCTGACGGAACTCTGAAAAACTTACAATTGGAAACAACTGACTGTAACACGAATGATTATAATAAGATTGGTTCAGAATATGCCAAGAATGCATGTATTAAAAATAGTTACCCATATCTATACTGGAGTGGTAATGTTGGAGCAGATTACCCTACCGTGAATAATGGATCAATAATAAAAAGAGAGAATCTTAAAAATTTCTTAGAAAATAAACTTACTGATATTGGTTTTACCATAAATGAACGTAATGATTTTATTGAATACTGGGTACCAGAGATGTTAAAAAAGGAAGAACTGTTTTTTAGAGTATCGTTTATAACAACACAAGAAATGAATCGCTTCATCCCAATGACTGTAACACCAAGACCAGATTCAGTTTATAGATTATTTATGGACTGGGAACCTATATCAAAAAATCCTTCAAAACAACTTGAAGAACAGTTGCTTCCAGTTATAAAAAGAGACGGATTCACTCTTATTGAATGGGGAGGTGTACACCCAAAGTAAAAACAAAAAACTTTTA
>JAYTIW010000017.1:0-13548 GCA_043731575.1 Minisyncoccota bacterium
AAATCAAATTTCCATGTTTTGATCCCTTAAACTCCTTATAAATTAAGAGGTTTACAAACAGAAAAGCGGGAATTTGATTTGCGGGGGCTATATATACTATTATTATATGCAAGAAGATAAAATTATTCAAAATGAAGTACTTCTTCAATTTCTCCTTTATATGATAACCATGTATAGGCAGAAGAAGGAAGTCATCTTAAAGGCGCAAAGAATATCGACGTTGATGTGCATAGACATCACAAGATTGTGTATGACGATACCGTTATTACAAAAGTAGTAGAGTCGATTGAGGGTATGACACAAACAAGATTTCATAATAAGGAGATGCAAGGTTAGATTTTCTTCTCTATGATTTTAAAGTGTGTGTGGTAGTATGGTGAGATGAAAATTGCCGTTTTAGATAACCTTCGTTCCGTTCATAATGTCGGTTCTATTTTTAGAACCTGTAATGCTGTTGGAATAGAAAAAATATATCTCTGTGGTACAACACCAACCCCGCTGGACCATAAAGGACTAAAGAGAAAAGACTTTGCAAAGGTGGCACTTGGTGCAGAAGATACACTGCTATGGAAGTACTGTGAAAGTACTACTGAGTGTATTAAAAAACTAAAAGGAGAAGGATGTTATATTCTCGCGCTTGAACAAGATGTGAACTCGGTTGATTATAAAGCAGTGGATATAACTGACAAAAAAGATGTTGCTCTCATCGTGGGGCATGAGGTTGACGGCATCACAAAGAATGTACTCGAACTCTCAGATGTTATTGTGGAAATCCCAATGCTTGGTACAAAAGAGTCGCTTAATGTCACTATTGCATTTGGTGTCGTGGTATACTGTATACTGGGTGTCTAAAAGAACTAACACATTAAAATATATGGATACCATTTATTTAAAAAATTATATTGTAATAGCAAAGCATGGCTACTACAAAGAGGAGCATGCTAAAGCACAGCGATTTGTTGTGAGTGTATCTGCGCTGTGTAATGTTAAGGATGCAGGCGTTAGTGACGACCTTAAAGAGACACTTAACTATGAGTTTATTAGAAAGTCAGTTCACAATATTCTCATGCAGAGTCCCCACGACCTTATTGAATCACTTGCAGAAGAAATCGCTACTACGGTATTAACCCATTCTAAAGTAATATCAGTTGAAGTAGATATTTCTAAGCCTGACGTATGGAACGACTGTGTGCCAGGAGTGGTTATCTCAAGGAAGAAATAATTTTTATTCCAAGTATGTCTCATTCATATTGTACATATGTTTCTAGTATTACTGATATGAATGATGTCGATAAGATGTACCATGATCTTCATTATGGCGTGAGAATAGAAGATGACAACGAGCTTTTTTGTAGGCTGGTGATGGAGATTAACCAGGCAGGGCTTTCGTGGCATACGATTCTTGTGAAGGAAAAGAATTTTAGAAAGGCATACGATAATTTTGATATTACAAAGGTGGCGAAGTATGGCGAGAAAGATTTTACGCGGCTGATGAATGATGCGGGGATTATACGAAATAGACTGAAAATAAATACTGCAATCTATAATGCACAGAAGTTAGTAGAGATTCAAAAAGAACAGGGGAGTTTCAGAAAGTGGCTGGATATAGAAAATGGAAAGTTGAAAGTAGAAGGTGGTAGAAATGAGCATGCAAAAGAAGTATGGCTCAAGCTTTTCAAAAAACATTTTAAGTTTGTTGGTGGAGAAATTGTCGGAGAGTTTCTTATGAGTATTAATATGCTTCTAGAATCGCACGGGAAAGAATGTGAAGTGTATAAGGGGAGAGCAAGGAATGAGGAGTGAAAAGAGTGACGGCTAAAGAATAAAGTTTGAAGGGTATAAGAATATGGCGGAGATAAAGAAGGTATCATAGAGTAAAGGTGTTGAGGTCTTGCACCTTAACCCTTCATCAACTAATAAAAGGAGATGCTTATGGCAAACGTGTTTGCATTCAAATAACGCCGCTCAACCCGTTCTTCCCAAGATGCTTGTGGAAGCCCAAAACCACTCCCCCGAGTCGTAAGACTCGGGGGTATCTTTTTTATGTTAGAATAAGATTTATTATGACTACAAAACTTACAACTCTTCCGCTTACTACAAAAGACTTCGTATGGGTAAATATGACGCCGGCACTGATGAGAAAACAAGCAGATGCATACATTGTTCACAAGAAAAAAATCTATTCTGAGATCAAGAATATTCTTCCAGAGCATCGTACCTATGTAAATACACTCTATGCTCTTGAACGATGTGATGATTCTTTCGATAACTTCTTCAGCAAGATGGGGCTACTGTCTGAGGTTTCACCTAAAAAAGAAGTACGTGATGCGGCACATACTATCGCGACAGAAATGTCGCAGAAGCTTGTGGACATTGAATATGATCGCGACCTTTTCATTTCATTGTGTGAATACTATGAAGGTAACTTTCGTGATGAAAAGAAATCACTACGAAAAGAAGACATCAAATTACTTGAGGAAACTATTCGTGAGTACAAGCGAATGGGATTTAATCTCCCAACTGAGAAACAAAAGAAGTTGAAGCTTTTAATGAAAAAAACTTCTAAGCTCTCGATCTCATTCCGTCAGAATATTAACGACTATCAGGATTACATTCTGTGTACTAAAGAAGAGCTTGCTGGATTATCTGAGCGGTTTATTTCTACACTTCCAAAAGATAAGAGTGGAAAATATATTGTTACGCTTCAGTACCCGCATATTGGTCCTTTTATGGGAGAAGCTACAAACAGAAAGAAGCGTGAAGAACTCGCACTTAAAAATCTTAAAAAAGGTGGAATAAAAAATCTTAAGATCATTGAAGAGCTTGTGAAGCTTCGCCACGCAATTGCAACTATCTTAGGATACAAGCATCATGCTGACTTTAGGACAGAGAATCGTATGGCAAAGAGCGGAAAAGTTGCAGAAGATTTTCAGAATTCACTCTTAAAGACACTTGCACCGCTTGCGAAAAAAGACCTAGCACTTCTTACTACACACGGAAAGTCTCTTGGTATCAAAAAGCTAGAACATTACGATATCGGATATGCGGCGACTGATCTTAAGAAAAAGAATTTTGATCTTGACCCAGAGATAGAGCGAGCATATTTCCCGCTTGAGCAAGTTAAGACTGAGCTTTTCACACTCTGTGAAAACCTTTTCGGTATTGTGATTGCTGAATATCCTGTGCCACTTTGGCACAAGGATGTGAAGATGTACCAGATTAATAATACTGACTGGACATTAGTTGGATATTTTGCGTTAGACCTTTTCCCTCGAGAAGGAAAGTTCGGACATGCTGCGATGTTTGACGTCGTCGTATCTCACGAGCGTGGTTACAAGACAGAAGATTTTTTCGCGCCATTTTCTAGTATGGTGTGTAACTTTCCGACTCCGACAAAAAAAGTACCATCACTTCTATCTGTTGGCGAAGTTGAGACGCTTTTTCATGAGTTTGGTCATCTTCTTCACATGACACTATCTCGTGTACGATTAGAATCTCAAGCAGGGGCTAATGTTGCATGGGACTTTGTAGAGACCCCATCACAGATTATGGAGAATTGGGTATGGAATAAAGAAGTGATGAAAAAACTTTCTCGACATTTTGAGACGGGTAAACACATGCCGGAGGATATGATTGATCGTATTATTGACGGAAAAACATTTCAGAATGCGTACTTCTATACTCGTCAGCTTATGCAAGGAAAGCTCGATCTTGACCTTCATACCGGAAAAGTAAAAGACGCGCGTGCTTCATACAGAAAGATGAACAAGTTCTATTTCAACATTGAGCTTCCAGAAAAGGAAACACTTTTCCCGGCAGGATTCGGGCATCTTGTCGGCTACGATGCTGGGTACTACTCGTATCTTTGGGCTCTTGTGTACGCATGTGATGCATTTGAAAGTTTCAAAACAAAAGGTAACAAGAACGTGATGAACAATACCGAAGTTGGTATGAAGTGGCGACGCGAGGTGCTCGAGAAGGGGTCAAGCGAAGACGAAATGAAATTGATAACTAACTTCCTCGGACGCAAGCCGAACAACAAGGCATTTTTGAAAGAGGTGCTTGGGAAATAGAATTTCAAGTTATACTTATAAAATATGTTAAACACAATAAAAATTAAGATTAAGAATACTAACAAGAAAGTGTCTTTATTTATTTTTTTCGCTTTATCAATTTCGAGCATATTCCAATATTTTTTACAGAGAACTCTTTTTTACACTGCTCAGTTTAAAAATCTTCAGTATTACAACTTTCATACAGAGCTAAGCATAATGAAATTGGTCGGTGATATACATTGGACGTGTGTTGGGGTTATTCTTCTTGCTGGGATATTTAACTTTTGAGGTTACCGTAAAGAAATTCTACTTGCAATTGCATTATATGCATTAGTTATTGCTGTTATAATACTAAGCTTACTAGTATATGTAGTCATAATGGGAGGGTTCTCATTGTTAAATCTGTAATTTTCTTGTTAGAGTTTTTGCTTATTTTCTAACCCTCGGTGTATACTTACAGCTATGAATCCGTCAGATGATGAACAAAGTAAAGTGGTGGCTGACCAAACGTCGGAAGAAATAGAAGCTCTTTTAGAGCCACAAGCAATTCCTAATGAGCATATCGTACGGCATGCTGAAAAAAATGATTCATATAGAGAAACCCCTGTAGTAGATGCGGAAGAAATTGTTCAGCCACCACTTGATCCGCCTGAAGAAGATGTTGTTGAAAAAGTAGAACCATTAGTAGTAGAAGAGCAAGGGGTTGATGCTAGTCTTTCTATTACAATGAGTACTCCTGAAAATATTCCCATGAGTGTAAATATAAAAGAATCTCTTGAGGTACTTCCTATATCACAAAAAGATGTTCAGCCAGAGATAGTGCTAGGTATATATGGGATTGCAGAAGAACAGGTGTCACAACAACCAGAGCCGGTGGTGTACCATACTGTTTCAGGTGGTCCACAGACATTGGACGAGAGTGTCACTTATAAGCAAGATGTTATCAAAGATTCTTCTCTAGAAGTGGGTGCGTATACAAACGCTGCTTCAGGTTACACAATCCCAGATCCACATTATGCACCCCCTCAACCTCAACTTGTCGAAAAAACTAGTAACTTTGGGATCATGCTATTTCTCATTATTCTTACTATATTAGGAGGAGCTCTTGCATATGTCTACTTCTTTATACCAGAGGTTTCTGATCAGTTTTTTTCAGCTCTAGTTATTATTGAAGACCAGATTCTCAAGAAGTGAGTTTCGAAAAAAGTTTTGTGTACATAGTGTAGTGTAATAAAAACCAGCATGAAAACTAGCGGTATTTCATAAAATGTGTTATTATAGCACCCATCTAAGCGGCATTGTCCGCTTCGTATTTTTCTAGAGTATTAGCATTGTATCTGTACGTAATTGTACCGCATTACTAAACCCTAGACCCTAACACTTAATCCCTAAACCCATGCAACAAGAAATTCGTAATATCGCCATCATCGCTCACGTTGACCATGGCAAGACCACACTTACCGATGCACTCATGAAGCAGTGCGGTGTTGGTGTTGAAGGACAGACTATGGACTCTAATCCAATGGAAAAAGAGCGTGGTATTACTATTACCGCGAAAAATACTTCTGTGCCATACAAAGGGGTGAAGATTAATATTTTGGACACTCCGGGTCACGCGGACTTCGGATCAGAAGTAGAACGAGTGCTGCGTGCTATTGACTGTGTACTTTTGGTGGTAGATGCACAAGAAGGACCTATGCCTCAGACACGTTTTGTTCTTAAGAAATCTCTTGAGCTTGGTATCAAACCAATTGTTGTGATTAATAAAATAGACAAACCAGCAGCAGATGCTCATCGCGTGCATGACGAAGTTTTTGAACTCTTCATGGAGCTTGGTGCGAATGAAGAACAGCTCGACTTTACAACCGTCTACGCTATCGGTCGCCAAGGTGTCGCAATGAAGTCTATGGACGATGAGAGGAAAGACCTCACTCCACTTCTTGATATTATTTTAGAGAAGGTACCAAAAGCTACTGGAGATATAACTAATCCTTTTAAAGCACAAGTGTTCAATCTGGCGTATGATAACTTCCTTGGGCGTATTGCAGTCGCACGTATCTACGACGGAGTTGCAAAAGTTGGCGAAGAAATAACCGTTAAGAAAGCAACAGGTGAGATGAGGAAAGGAAAGATTACGAAGATTTATACCTTTAATGGTATCGCGCGCGTAGATGCTGACACAGCAGAAGCTGGAGATATCGCCATGATAGCTGGGTTTTCTGATATTTTCATAGGTGAAACATTTTTGAAAAATCCTGATCAGGATCCGATGGATGCTATTCATATCGACGAGCCAACGATTGCACTTAACTTCCTTGTGAATGATTCGCCATTTGCTGGGAAAGAAGGAAAGTTCGTTACAGGACGTCAGATTCGTGACCGTCTCGAAAAAGAGCTTGAGATAAATGTTGGACTTCGTGTGGACTTTGATACTGATAAATACCTTGTGTATGGTCGTGGAGAGCTACATATTGGTGTACTTCTTGAAACTATGCGTCGTGAAGGGTATGAACTTCAAGTATCACAGCCTCAAGTTATTTTCCACGAAAAAGATGGTGTGAAGGAAGAACCCTATGAAGAACTTGTGATTGATGTGCCGGTAGAATCAAGTGGTGTGGTTATGGAAAAGCTTGGGAGGCGTAAGGCAATGATTACTGATATGAGCGAGAAGCATGGTGTCAATCGTATTAAGGCAGAAATTCCAACACGAGGCCTCCTTGGCTATCGAGGAGAGTTCGTGATTGATACTAAGGGTCTTGGTATCCTTTCTGCTCGTTACCTACGTTTTGGAGCATATGCTGGTGAGATCGTTCGTCGTCTCGTAGGATCTATGACATCAATGGCAGCAGGGAAGTCTCTGGCATTTTCATTGTGGAATCTTCAAGATCGTGGAGTTATTTATATTCTCCCTACAACAGAAGTATATGAAGGTATGGTTATCGGTAACACTTCAAAGGGAGAAGAAATGATGGTGAACCCAACTAAGGGTAAGCAGCTCTCTAACATGCGAAGTTCTGGTGCTGATGAGGCTATCGTTCTTGTTCCTGCATGGGAGATAAGTATCGAACGTGGGCTAGAAATCATGAATGCGGACGAATATTTGGAGGTGACGCCGAAGTCAGTGAGACTACGAAAGCAGCTGCTTACCGAGTCCGAAAGATCTCGCTCTGGAAGAAAGTCATAAATCATTTCATCTACTTTGTCGCACTTTCATTTTTGTTAGTCGCCGTACTCGCATGTACGTCTTCTTCCAAAAATTCTGTGCTTCGCGTAGCTAAAATAATTTCTGACTTTCTTAGAATACAGATACATTCTGTTTTGTATGAAAAAACACAAATCACATAAAAAAAACTACCGCACGCAGAGCACTCCTGTAAAGCGTAGTTTTCCTGCTAAAGTTATAAGAAATATTGGATTTGGGATTCTTCTTCTTGTTTTGTTTTTCTCTAGCATGTATGGCTTTCGGTGTTTAACTACAAAAGTTTGTGATTCTATTGTGATTGATAAAATTATTCGCCATGACTTGGTAGTCCTTATGCCACGCGGAGCACTTCAAGTGGAAGTAGCTGATACTCACGCTTCTCGTGAGCTTGGGCTTTCTGGAAGAGAGAAGATGGGGAATGACGAAGGGTTACTTTTCGTATTTGACGAACCAGGACGTTATGGTTTTTGGATGAAGGATATGAAATTCGCGTTAGATATTATTTGGATTAACCAAAATGGTGTTGTTATAGACATCGAAAGAAAAGTTACCCCAGAATCGTATAATGAAAAGAAGACATTTATTAATAAATCAGAGGCAATTTATGTTTTAGAAATAAATGCGGGACTTGCGGAAAAGTTTGGACTATACCTCGGCTCTAAAGTAAAAATCACCGATTAAAAAGTCATAGAGTGGCGTATTGCTCAGCTTTCCTGAGGTGAGTTTGGTCGCCCTACTAGCATGTAGGTCTTTCCAAACATCACTTCAGTCCAAGCCTTCGCACCCCATCCACTCTATGACTTTTTAATATCTCGAGTGTATTTACTGTTTTATTAAAAAAATAAGATATACTTTGTAGTATATGGAAAATCATCCACCTGAAGAAGTTTTTTACTATTCAAAATCTGCAATAAAACCTCTTTTTATTAATTTAAGCGTTAATGGTGGAATGCTCCTCTTCTTTATTATTTCTGCAATTGTTAGTTTCTACTATCAGAAGTCTTTTCTATTTTTTACAACAGGGACAACATTATATCAAACTGGTTTTTTTGTTATACTTCTTGTCGGTATTCTTTGTATTAATTTATTTATTTTTTATTTCATTGAATACAAAAAACTAAAAGATGACGCTCCTCAGTTAAAGTTTTCTATAGAAGGTTTTTACTCAAAAGAGTTTGGATTTTTTACTTGGGGAGATATTATAATAATTAATGTAGTATTTCTAAATTCGACATCAACGTATGGTCATTATCTTAGTTTCTCTACAAAAGCTGATAAATCATACTCTGTAAGAATTGAACAGATTGATGGATATGAAAAAATAGAAGGTTTACTTGAGAAATATAAGTTGGCAAATAACATAGGCCCAGTTCCTTTTGAGTGGGATACGAAGAAAATACCTTTATTTATTTTTGCAATTTTAAAAGTTATTTCACTTGCCGTGGGGTTTATTATTTTCCTATTTTTGATCTTGGCCTTGTTTGTATACTTAAAGACATAAAAAAGAGAGAGCGACACCTTACGGTGCCGCTCTCTCATTTGTGTTCTACCTATAAGCCGAATTCTGTCCTCCAGCCCCAGTTTTGAAATACTACAAATTTTTTAGATTCTGTACTATGACAAAACTGGAGCTGGGTGTGTAATCATGTATCTGGGCGCCGTATTACTACTGCGCTCAAGCGACACCTCCGCAACAAGGCGGATACGGTCTTGCACCCACGTAAGGATTTAGCCGTTTCAATTCTATCTTGCGATAGACATATTCCAAAATGGAATCCTAGTCTTTCGACATTGGCGTCACTGCTCGCACCTCTATGATTGCTCACGACGGGCGTTACCCGCTACGAATACTAATTTAAAAGTAGAGTGTTCGGACTTTCCTCCCTCAAGGCTGCATTGAAAGCTGTAAGAGTGATTACCCAGTAGAACTTTGTAACAATACAATTAAATGATATAAAAAGCAAGCAATTCCGTGCCAGTATTGATATTTTTTGGTAGTATGTAAAGAACTATGATTCTTAAAAACTCAGCATTACTTGCAATATTTTCGATACTCTCGGTACTACTTGGTATTGTGCGTGACAGACTTTTAGCTACTCATGTTGGAGTAGGTCCGATACTTGATATCTATAACGCATCATTTCGACTGCCTGACTTTTTGTATGCGATGTCTCTTGCCTTTGTGACAGCGGGAACTGTGGTGCCATTCCTTACTGTTGAGGATAAGGCAGGACATATGATTGACTCTCGTCATAAACTCTCTTCTATTTCATTATTTTTTGGGGGAGCTGCATCACTTATTGCTTTATTTATTGTTGTTACCATACCACTCTACGCACATCTCATCGTCCCTGGGTTCACTGAAGAACAGCTACAGATATTTATTAATGTGACACGCATTATGATGCTTCAGCCGATTCTTTTAGGTATCACATCTCTCATCTCATGCTTTGCTCAATTAAAAAACCACTTTGTGCTCTATGGTATCGCCCCACTAGGATATTCACTTGGAATTATTTTCGGCATTGTGGGTCTCTATCCACTCTATGGGGTGCATGGACTTATCTACGGAGTTTTAGTTGGAGCAGTCGCATCATTGTGTATCCAAGTATGGTCACTGCGTAAAGCAAAGATGCTCTCCGTCCTTCCGTATTTTAACTGGAAGCATATTAGAGAGCTATTCCACCTCGCACTTCCTCGCTCAGGGGTCAATGTTCTCACGCAACTTCGTGTGATATTCTTTACTGCGTTTGCTACCACACTTGGTCCTGGGGTTCTCTCGAGTTACCTCTTCGCACAGAGAATTACTGAAGCAGTTCAACAGGTCATCCAGCAAAGCATCACAACTGCGAGCCTTCCAGTTCTCTCAAAAGAATTTATTGAGAATCGTATGACAGAGTATAAGCAAGTAGTGAAGCGGTATGTATTACTTTTAGGTACAATAGGGGTCTTTGCTTCATGTTTATTATATGTTTTACAAGACGTAGTTATTAAAATTTTATATGGTGACACTCACGCAAATGGAATGATTGCATATTTTTTAATTGGATTTTTAGTTGCTCTCCCACTTCAGATGATGATCGGGTACTTCTCTATCAGCCTCTATTCTGCCAAGGACACCAAGAGCGTGCTCTACTCCAACCTCATCTCCACATTAGTCGCAGTCTTTGCATGCTACGCCACCCAACCACTTGGTAACATCAGCCTCGTCTACGGTATTATCGCCATGGCGATTTCTAATTTCCTAGCTATTTCACTTTTGTACGGAAGGAAGAAGCTGGTGTAGTTTTTTGTAGAAGTATTTGTCGTAGTGAATAAATACTCAAAAATATAAATGAAGCTTCCCAGAGATAAAAAGCTAATCCTGGGGCCGTTGTTCCGTTACTGTAGCTAACAGGTACACCTGAAAAAGATTGCAAGGCAACAAGACATGCGAGTAAAGATAAAAATAATGCCGGTCTAAAGGCTTTATTTAGGTTTAATGTAAATGATATTACAATAAAGATATTTGCAAGCCACGCAAAGTCGGCTGTTAATAGGCCAATCCACCCTAAAAATAAAATTTGGAGGCCAATAAATCCATGGGGGTCTGTAGATGCAGGACTAAAAAGAGATGCTACATAAAACATGAGACTAAATATAAGGAAAGGACTTTCTTTAATTTGTTTAAGAATGATATATAAAGTATAGCATAAAGCTTTATAATTCATCCGTTTTCGTGTAGTATAGAGAATACTATTTACACCTTATGGAAATTAGAAACTTTAGTATCATCGCTCACATAGACCACGGAAAGTCGACCCTAGCGGATCGACTTTTAGAGGTGACTTCTACTGTGGAGAAGCGTCATATGAAAGAGCAAGTACTAGACTCGATGGAGCTTGAGCGTGAACGGGGTATTACGATCAAGATGACACCTGTCAGAATGGCTTACCATTCTCGCAGACTAGCGCAGACTGGAGCAGACCACGCAGAAAAATCCGATCAAGGTCAGGATTATGTTTTGAATCTTATCGACACGCCGGGGCATATTGATTTTTCGTACGAAGTATCGCGTGCGCTTCAAGCAGTGGAAGGCACACTGCTTCTTGTGGACTCTACTCAAGGGATACAGGCACAGACACTCACAACTCTTGAGATGGCGAAGAATTCTCATCTGACGATTATTCCTGTAGTGACTAAGATCGATAGTCCTATCGCACGACCGGATGATGTGAAGGCGGAGATCGTGGAGTTACTCGGATGTAACTTCGAAGATATCTTGGCGGTATCAGGAAAGACTGGGGAAGGTGTGGAAGAGCTTCTTGAGGAAATAATTAAAAAAGTTCCAGCACCAAAAAGTGAGTTTGGTGGAACGGATTCCAATCAAGCGCGTGCACTTATCTTTGACTTCGAATACAGTAATCACATGGGTGTTATTCTCTTCGTGCGAGTGCTTGATGGAAGTGTCAAAGCAGGCGACACACTTCTCTTCACACAGTCCAATCATAAGTTCATTATTCGTGAAGTCGGAACTTTTTCTCCAGCAAAAAAAGAATCAAAAGTTGTCGGCGCCGGTGAGATCGGATACATTGTCACGGGGATTAAAGAGCCAGGTATCGCACGTGTTGGAGATACGGTGACAACCGCGAATCGACCGCTAGCACCATTTCCAGGATATTCCGAACCTGTGCCGATTGTATTTGCATCAGTATACCCAGAGTCACAAGATGAGTTCGATGATCTTCGTAGCTCTCTTTCGAAGCTTAAGCTCTCAGACTCATCACTTACCTTTGAAGAAGAATCTTCTGGTGCGCTCGGTCGCGGTTTTCGTTGTGGTTTTTTGGGTATGCTTCACTTAGAAATTGTGACAGAACGACTCAGGCGCGAGTTCGATCAAGAGCTTGTGGTGACAACACCATCTATTACGTATGAAGTAACACTTAAGAACGGTGAAGTGGAGATGGTTTATACACCGATACATTTTCCGGATCATGGGCAGTATATATCAGTTCGTGAACCGTGGATATTATTGACCATTATTACACCACATGATTACGTGAGTCCACTTATGCAACTCTTTCCACCACACGAAGCTACGGTGGCAGATTTAGCCGATTGGGGGCATGATAGAGTGCGCATTAAACTCATGATGCCACTGCGTGAACTTATGCGGAACTTTTTTAATGAAGTAAAATCTGCATCAAGTGGGTATGCGTCTATTGTGTATGAACCTCTTGAGATGCGACCTGCGGATGTGACACGACTCGATGTATATGTAGCAGAAGAACGTGTGACTGCTTTTTCTCGTGTGATACCAGAGTATCGAGCACGTGAGGAGTCAGAAGAAGTGGTGGAGAAGCTCGAGAAGATTCTTCCAACAGAAATGTTCCGTGTGAAGATACAAGCGTATGTGCGTGGGCGCATCATTGCGTCACGTTCAATTGCTCCAATGAAAAAGGATGTAACAGGGTATATGTACGGTGGAGATATCACTCGAAAGATGAAACTTCGTGAGAAACAAAAGCGTGGTAAGGATAGAATGGAACGAGAAGGGAAGGTGCACATTTCTCACGACACTTTTCTTCAGATGATGAAACCTAAAGAATAAAATAGCTCATCTACTTTGTTGCATGGGGTGCTCGCTCCCGCAACGTAGTAGGTCTACGTCTTGGTCGCTCGCACCCCATGCGCCTCGTAGCTGAACCATTTTCTTCATTAGGTGAACCGGGGGAGAAGTAGAATATATGTGAGATTATTTTACGGTACACTTGTTTAAGTGTGGAATTAAAAAAATCATTTATAGATAAACACATGGCAGGGAGTGCATTTGCTTTTTGTTCATTGTTGACATTAACAGCAGTCTCTTTGTCTTTTTTTAGTAAAAGAGAAAATGTTAGTGACATAATTCGCCTAACTTCCTCTGTTCCTTTTATTATGATTTTGCTTGGATTTTTTATTATAAGAGACAAGATGCGTGAACTTATAATTGCTGGCATATGTGCATTTTTATTTAATTGTTTTACTGGGATATACATATTATTAGGGTTTTTTGCAGCCGCAGCATATGGAGCAGTTTCTGCTTTTATGTGGATAATTTTTATCCCAATAGTTCTTTGTTTTGTAATTGTTGTTTTACTATTTAAGTTTTTAAAATAATCTGGAACAAGAAGGTGAGGTTCATATCTCACATGACACGTTTCTTCAGATGATGAAACCTGGCGAAAAGTAGTTCTGATTTATAATTTAGTGCTATACTTTCCCCGTGAACTCTCTCGCTATATTCTTCACCGCAATTACAGCTTTCTTTTC
>JAYTIW010000018.1:0-2127 GCA_043731575.1 Minisyncoccota bacterium
TACTACTGGGTCCGCAGTAGGGCAAGAAGTAGACGGTAGAAGTGGTGAATATAGAAATATGAAAGGAGAACAAGATGGTTACTCTGACGGAGAAACAAACGACAATAACAGTAAAGCTCCCCAAACTGGGCAAGTAGCTAATCCTACACAAGTACCACCTCTTACCTCATCAACAACAAGGGTAAAATAGTTGTAATCTAATTACAATCGAATTAACAAGTATCACACACATTATGAGAGATATGTTCTTTTGTTTGTACTAGCCTTCTCGTGCTAGCTCTAAAAGGTGAGCGTTCAGCAGATAGAATTTAGTTTGTTCATCTCCTCAAGCTTATTTGTTGCTTTTTATTATATTAGTGCGACTCTTCTCATGAGCCTGTTGAAATTATTATTTTATCTCTCGTATCTTTTTTCTATAGGTATTTTTGATACTCACTTTTTTACTTTTGTAAATTTCATCTCTTTCAGTATAGTTGTCTTCTTCTATCTCATAGACTTTTCCGGCTATCTCAATAATTTTATGCCAATCGCCATGTGCTTGAGCAATCTCATAACCAAGCTCAATAGATTCAACATACTTTGCATCAAGGATATCTTTTTTCCAAAAAGGAAACAGCTGTGAATATATTGGTGGGTGTGAACCACTCATTTTAGAACGCTTAAGCCATGTACCCATACTTGGATTTCCACGCTTCTTTTTTATATTTTCAACAAAACTTTTCTGTTTTTGATTAAGTATTTCAACAGGTGGATTAAAGAACATTTCTTCGTCTACAAAATAATGTCCTCCCGAATGTTTAAATACTGATCTTTTTATCATTCTATTTTCTGAAGCCATTTTTGACCAATCCTCCTCATACCACTGTGTCTCTGTCTCTGTACCTATTGTTCTTATAAGCTCAAGTGAACGACGATTATTAACAAAGTCAGGGAAAACCTGCAATGTTTCTTTCATTTTTAATTTCTTATTATTAACTTGAAAATAAAATGGTGTTGTTTTTTGCCATGGTTTTCGTTCGTTATCAAGAAATACCCATTCGTTTTGTGGAGGTAATCCAAATACCTCTATCCAACCAACCATTGGATGATAACGAGGGAGGGTAAATTTTACTTTTTTCTTACCAAAATTGATAGATACATCATAGTAAAAAATATCTTCTTTTTTATTCTTAAATGTTATATCAAGTATTCCATTCCATTTGGTTTCTCTCATAACAACGAGTATATCAAATTACAGCTATTTAGTAGCAAACTTAGCACTTCTCGTGCTAGCACGACTTGGTGACCCTAGGGCTACAGAATTGGAAATCTATTATTGAAGATGTTAAATCATTTTTAGAATTTAATAGTGTAGTTTTAAATGAGATTACATTAGGCCATGAATACTAGTACACCAGTAAAGAGATAGCTCATTAAAATAAAAAACAACGAATCTTTAATAAAGCGCTTTAAGCTCTTAACAATAATAAGTCCGGCAAAGAAGTAGGCTGGAACAGCTACAAAGGAAGTTAAATACCAGAGATCATTTGGTAAATAATAAAAAATATATGATCCGAAGAACCAAAGATGCGATATGTTAAACAATATTTCAAGAATAATAGCTTCCACCGCAATAATTAAAGGTAGCTTCTTTTCTGAAAAGATATTTCTTCCTTTAAGATTCTCATGAAATAAAAACAGGTGAAATCCATAAAGTCCCCAAATGAATAAAGAATAGTAGGATGTGTATCCATTATGGATAGGTAAAAGATGGTACACCCATAACGGACTCCCGATAAAAAAATTATAGACACTATCTATAAATACTTCACCAAACACTCCAACTACAGTTACGCAAGATATGTACACCAAAGCTATTCTTGGGTTTGGAATAATAAACTTTTTAGCAAGTAAACAGTTAAAAAATAGATGATAACTGCCCACCCGATAGAGAAATAAAGCATACCCTTAAGTTTAACATGCGGTTTATGCCTCACAGAGAATCTCCTACAAGTTTCATGTCGCCGTCGCTCCATGAACTCGCAGGCCGCCTCTCGCTCGTTTTGATTGCTATCAAAACATAGCTCCGACCATCGATTCTCCACGAAAGACACACAAGTGTCTTTCTGTGAGTCATGCACAAAAATG
>JAYTIW010000019.1:0-5281 GCA_043731575.1 Minisyncoccota bacterium
CAGGAAATTTTTTAACCTAACCAAGGAGAAATCTCATGGCGAAAATACCTGGAAGTTCTAGCGAAAAAGAAAGTAGCGCAAAAGGCATCTTCCTTTAGACACTTAAAAAGAATCCGTTAGATTTTATGGTTTTATCACTTTTATAAGCTCAGCTCTTTTGCCTGTTTCAAGATTTTCATTTAAGACAAGTGCTCCAACTGAAGGACAGTAATACTTATGTTCTCTTGATTTTTTATCAAGAGGAGTCCAGTCATACACCTTTACACAGTCTTTGTAAGTTACTAGTTTTGTAGTAACGGTTAGACCAACAGCAACAGTATCTCTCATGTCTTCAGCTTCACCTTTATAATACTCTTGTCGATATGAGTCACCAACTTTTTGTTCTGCCTTCATCCAAATACCCGCTTTTGCTCCATTCTGACCATGAATAAAGGTGCCTGCATGGTCTTTAATTTTTCCATTTTCATAGTTATCTACGTCTTCACCAAAGTACCATACATCACCATTTTTATGTTGTGCTAAATAATCTTTCGTAATCTCGTGCAACTGACCATTAAGGTACACAGTATCTAGATATACAAGAGTGGTGACACCTTCGATAACTTTAGTTTCTCCCGTCATCTCAATTTCAATTTTTTCTAGCCCATCTTTTGTATCGGCTTCAAACACTAATTTCTTACCAACTGGTAATGAAAAATACTTATTAGTAATTGTAGTACTGAAATCAAGAGGGCTAATTGAAGGGTTGTATACTTCTAAGTTTTGATTTTGATTAGATGTTTGACCAATCGAATCATTCTTACTCACCGGTTGATTGTAGGTGAAGATCCCAATGATCAGAATAACTAGAACAATTAATGCAATGATTGTAGTTTTATTTTTCATAAAAATATATCTTTAATGTAAATTTTATTAAGACTTTTCGACAGAGTGTGAACAATATAATTATACTCTTTTATATAATATTTTCTACCTTATAGCTATCTTCCGTAGTACATGTCAGGTGAGATTATACGTTTAAAACATGTTTCTCCAACACCATGATTCCAAAATGGTGACTGATCACCTTCATAGTAATAATTTGATGCTGAGTAAAATGGATCAGATGCAAAACCTTCACCTTTCACAGGGACTGTTTGTCCACGTGAGTCAATTTTTCGAATAGTGTCAAATGTTGCACACAGTTCAAAGATAGCAGATCCTGTTAATTCTTTTCTGTTTGTCGCATAATTCATTTTAACAGTTGGCTGCTGAGTAATCTTATAACCATATTTTTCCTTTGTAATTGGATCTACTGGGACTTGGTATCCTTGGAAAGCATTATCAAGCTCAACGAGGGTTGTTGGAAGCCTATCTGACATCTGCACTCTGTTAAATAATTCTTGTTGAATTCTAGAAATATCAGCAAGACGAGTACTGTCAATTTTCTTTGCACGCATTTCTGTTGGTGTGCCAATAATTGAAACACTCCAAATAACTGAGAGGATAACTAAAGTTGCGGTAACTATTGTAATTAAAATCGGAATACTTGTCATTTTAGCGTAATCTCGTTTAAGGGCGTAGTAATAGTACCCGAAAAGTCCTAAAGCAACAACAAAGACTGATGATGCTTTAAGTAGAAATCGTATCGAAATTTCTCCTCCTAAGTACGCATAGATGGCGGAGACGAGTGTTCCTATTAATGTTAACACTGCTACAAAAAGTGTGCAGTAGATCAATACTTTACGAACAGTTATGTCTTGCTTGAATAAATATTTTTTAATGTCATTTGACACATACCAAGAGAGACCTAGATAAATTGGAAACATGACAACAAGAGACGCAATCGCAAAACGAACGTCGCTCTGAGTACTATCAACGTATTGTGTTGCACTTAAGATGTCGATAAATTTTCTATCAATGGCTGCGAAAATTATTTGAAGTAAATTAGTAACACTCACGATAAGTGAGATTGCAATTCCTACGTAGAGGAAAAGATCTAATGCTTTTGATTTCATATGTGATTGTATATTTGTATGAGGTACGGCGAGTAAATAAATAAAGCGAGCACTTACGGTAACCGCCACAAGAACCAAAAGAGCTACGATAATTAATATTGTTACTATCATTCCTCTATTCTACCACTTTCGTGATATAGTAGAAACATCATGAAAACCCCTTTAAATAAGGCTGAAACCATTGCCCTTTCTGTGACTCGTGGCATCGGCTCAATTTGGTCAGTTGTCATACACACTTTTCTTTTTACAGGGGCTTTTGTACTTATACTACTTGGTGTTGATTTTGATCGAGTACTTCTTGTACTTACAACAATTGTTTCACTTGAAGCAATTTATCTTTCAATATTCATCCAAATGAGTGTGAACTACCAGGGGCGAGCTCTTGCAAGTGTTGAAAAAGAAATTGATGAAATCGCAGAAGATGTGGAAGATATTCAAGAGAATGTTGAAGAGATGCAGGAGGACGTGGAAGGGATTGCAGAAGACATGGAAGAAATTTCTCATGACGTTGAAGAAATCCAAGAAGACATGGAAGACATCGCGGAAGATGTAGAAGATATACAAGAAAATATTGATGAGATGCAAGATGAAATAGAAGTAGTGGATGAAAAGATTGATAACCATAGACCATTATAAAATAATTCAGGATGAAAAAAATTCTTATGCGAATTATTTTTCTATAATTATCCTATATTCTGTCATAAAAGTGTGTGGTATAGTTATAGATAATGATTAATCTCAAAAAGGTAAATAAAAATAGAAAGCTGGAAACTCTTGCTCTTTCTATATCAAATGCTTTTGGTTCGATATGGGCTGTTCTTATCCATACTATTTTATTTGTAAGTGCTTTTATTTTTATTGCAACAGGAACAGACTTAAATAAAGTATTACTTGTCCTTACAACATTTGTCTCACTTGAAGCTATCTACTTATCTATTTTTATAAAAATGAGTTCAAATAAACAAGCTAAGACACTAGAACGTGTAGAGAAAGATATGAATGCTATGGTTGACGATCTCGAGGAGATGAAAAAAGATGTTGAAGAAATCAGAGAAGAAGTAGATGAGCCTAGTAAAGAAGAGAGGTTTGAGGGAAAATAAACAAAGTGTTTTTTATACTGCCACAGGTTACACAAAGGCAAAAACTTTCACTTGAGAAGAAGGTAGGTGCTACTCGAAAATATGCAGCACCCAGTTCACAACAGAAAGTACAGCTGCAAAGTATATTGCCATAAGAAGTGATGGTACCTCAAAACCGGGAACAATCTTATCTGCAAGCAAGATCATTAATCCATTAATAACAAAGGAGAAGAGTCCGAGTGTTACAACATTAATCGGAATCGAGATTATCATAAAAAATGGCTTAATCGTATGATTAATGATAGCAAGGACAATCGACACAATAAAAGCAAGCCATGTTGTACCAAGAGCAAGGCTAAATGAACCAAACACCAAAGGCACACCAACTTTTGTGATGTAACTTGTTGCAAGAACTGCTATGGTACGAATGACAAGATATTTCATATAGTGTTACCTGCGGTTACGACTGGAGAAGCTTCTGTACTTCTTCTAACTCTTCTTGTGATGCTGCATAGGCTAGTGACTTATCAAAATCCTCTGGAACATTTGTTGGCACAAGGTGCACATGCACATGAGGCACACCATACCCTTCAACAAAGACACAGACTCGCTTACAGTTAGTTTGTGCTTTAATAACTTGTGCCATATAGCGCACACGATGCATCATTTTATCAAAATATAACTCATCAAGCTCAAAGAGTTGGTCAACTTCTTGTTTTGGAATAATCAGTGTGTGACCTTTTTGAATTGGATTAATATCTAAAATAGCACATACATAATCATCCTCATACACTTTATATCCAGGTACCTCTCCTGCAATAATTTTTGAAAAAATACTAGACATGAGGTAAGTATACTCTCTATTATCCGCATCGCAATACGAAACACTTACGATACTTTACTTTAAATTATTCAAAGCCTTTTAAAAAACTTCTCCGATGAAGTGGAGTTACTCCATATTTTTTAATAGCACTATAGTGTGCTTTTGTCCCATAACCCACATGAGACTCAAAACCATACTCCGGATAGGCATCTGCAACTTTTTTCATCAGTGTATCCCGATAGACTTTTGCAATTATTGAAGCAAGTGCTATTTCTTGTATTTTCTCATCACCTTTAACAATTGTTTCTTGCTTGTACTCTTCATCAACATGGAGTGACCCGTCGAGAAAAATAAAAGTATCTTGTGGTATACCTTGACTGTGTACTTTTTTAAGAGCTGATGCAAGAGCATCTTTGATCGCCTCGCTTAATCCAATCTCATCAATAGTAGATGCACTTACCTCACCAATACCAAATACAACATCTAAAGATGCGACAAGTGGTCGTAACTTTTCTACAATACTAAGCCTTACTTTTTGAGATAATTTTTTACTATCCCTTAGCTCTCCTTTTGGAAACAGTGAGAGAACTTCCATACCATTTTTTAATGCACATACACACACAACAAGTGGCCCAGCTATTGGTCCGCGTCCTACTTCGTCTATTCCAATCACATACTTCATAGTTTTTGTAGTATCTGTCATCTGTTGTCTGATGTCTTTTTACTATATCTAATCTTTCCATGTAATCTTCTTCTCTTCTCGTATCGCACACGTTTTTTGGACGAACGCCTCTCGTCCAGAACCTTTCTTATACAAATCGTACCGAAGAGGATTCTTTTCTGCATATTGTTGATGATACTCTTCAGCTGGATAAAAATGTTTACGTTCTAAAAGTTTAATCGCAGATGGTGACGTGTAGACATGACTATCATCAAGTTCCTTCAAAACTAATTTTGCCGTCAACCTCTCTTCTTCGTCGTTATAAAAAATAGCACTCATGTAACTTTCTCCCCTATCACCAAATTGTCCTCCATCATCTGTTGGATCAATGTGGTCAATAAAAAATTGTAATATTTTTTTGTAGGTTGTTTTTGTTTCATCATACTCAACAAGAACAACTTCTTTATACCCTATATGATTCTCATATGTCGGCGAAGAAACACCTTCCCCTCAGTACCCAGACACAACAGAAGTAACCCCAGTAGCCTCTCGCAGATCATGTTCAACACACCAAAAGCATCCACCGGCTAACATAACTGATTTTATCATATAGTTTCTATGATATCATTTTTCATTATAGGGAAAAAGGTTCCGGCGTAGCTGTTAGGCTACGCCGGTATTTTTATGCGTCACCTTTTTTGATCGGTGTCCGAAAATCAAG